>JAIPFS010000100.1 GCA_021736545.1 Spirochaetia bacterium
GTTGGACTGACTTCATTAGGGGCTATCATGGAGAACTCTCCTCCCTGCTTCTCTACCGCCTCTCTCATTCCTTCAATGATAGGATCAAAGTAGGGAATACCGGAGGTAATCGGAATATACGTTACGCGAACTGTTCCAGTACCTTCCTGCTGCCCTGCAGCGAAGATTGGAGCAGCAGACAGGATCATTACGATCAGCAGCCCCAGACATGCACTTTTTAAACCCGAAATTCTTTTCATTTTTCTCTCCTTTTTAAAGAATATGTTTTCTTAATCTCTCGATACCTGTCGAGAGCATGAGTACCAGTATTAACAAGCCGCCGATTACGGCTATCTGCGAATGATTCGTCAGGTTCCGCAGCATCATCCCAGTTCGGACAAAAACGATGATAAGAAAAGCTCCCAAGGTTCCAAGGGTATTCCCTCTCCCTCCCTCAAAAGCCGTCCCGCCGAGGAGAACCATAGTAATTACATCAAGCTCGGCTCCAATACCGATATTGTACTTTGCCAGATGCAGCCGCGACATAGACAGCAGTCCCGCCACGGCGCAGGAGATTCCCAAAATGACGAAGAGAATAAGCCGAGTTCTGTTCACATTAACAAGGGAATACTCCGCCGCTCTGGAGTTCAGCCCCACTGCCATAATTTTTCTTCCGAAGAACGTCCCCTGCAGAAGAAAAAGTCCGAGAAGGCCGAGCAAGATGAGAAGGACGAGGGAAACCGGAAGAATACCGAAAAAAGACCTTGTATCGATACCCGTAAACCATTTCGGAAATCCGGATATTGAATAGTCTCCAATAAGGACTTGAGCAAGCCCCCGGTAGAGAGACATTGTGCCCAGTGTCACGATCAGTGACGGCAGTCCCGTGCGGGTGACTATCAGCCCATTGAAAAGCCCCAGCAGACCGCCGAAAATGAGGGCGATAAAAATAAGTAAGCCCATATGCAAACCCATGCTGTAGAGTTTCGCGGTTACGCATGCAGTAAAGGTCATCATGGAAGCGACGGAAAGATCAATATCCCCTGCAACCATCAGCAAGGTCAAGGCAATAGCCATGACGCCTAGTTCGGCGTAGATTGTTGTTGATTCAAGAAGATACCGAAAGTCTAGAAAATAGGGAGACATTACTGCTCCCGCAGCCAGACTCACGATCATGAATATCGGGATATTCAGCTCAGGACGCAGATATCGGCTAAGTAGTTTCTCATGTTTCATGCTCTTATCCTCCTATCCTTTCCGCAGAAGCTGCCTGAAGGCGACGAGAAAGTCGATTCTGGTAGTATCGATCAAGAATTATGGCTGTAAGCACAATCATTCCGTAGATCGCTTCCTGCCAGAAACCTGATATCCCCGCGATGGATATTGCATTGTTAATAATTCCAAGCAGAACACAACCGATAAGCGTTCCTGCTGTTGTGCCTAAGCCGCCCTTCATGCTGGTTCCTCCAATTACCACTGCTGCAATCGCGGTGAACTCTAAACCTGCCCCAGCAACTCCAGGATTTATATAACCGATCCTTGAAATGTAGATCATCGCTCCGATCCCGCAGAGAAATCCGGAAAGGGAAAACACAACAATCCGCACGAGATTCAAATTGATGCCCCGAAGTCTTGCAGCTTCCGGGTTACTGCCGACAGCGTAGATCTCCCGACCGAGTTTTGTTTTTGAGATAAAAACTGCAGTGAGAATCACGATCACAATCGCAATGAGAACCGTATAGGGTATGCCAACTGCCGAATGCCGACTCTGAGAGAGCTGCACTACATCCCTGGGGATGAAAGAATTATCTATCTGCTTTGCACCTAGAAGGATGAACATCAGACCGCGAAAGAGATTCATAGTTCCCAAGGTGATAATCACTGAAGGCAGTCTCAAACCGACAACGAGCAAGCCGTTTATCAACCCCAGCCCAGTCCCGACTAAAACCGCTATAAAGAAGGCAAGGAAGAGGGAAAGCTCGGGGTTGGCTTTATAGACGGTTCCTACCGCAACGGCCGCGAAGCCAAGAATGGAACCGACTGATATATCCACATTCCTGCTGACAATTTCCAGCATCTCACCGATAGCTACGACCAGCAGATACGGGAAAAAAAGCATAATATTGATAAAAGCATTATAAGAGAAGAACCGCGGTTCTATCAGTGTGACCAGCACATAGACAGCCAGCGCTAACGCTGCCGTTCCCACTTCCCTTCTTTTGGTCAATCCAGTAAAAAACCGTGAATTAATCAGCAAAACACCTCTCCTTCCACATGATCGTGAGCTGCAGCCAGCACCCTGATCTCAGTTATCTCGTCTTTCTCAAGAACCGCAGTCTGTTGCCCTTCATACATCACAAGAATCCTATCGCTGAGCCCCAGAACCTCTTCGATTTCTGATGAAATCATGATTATACATTTTCCGCTGTCAGCCAGCTGATTAATGATCTTATATACTTCAGCCTTGGCTCCCACATCGATTCCTCGAGTGGGCTCGTCGAGGATAAGCACCTCAGGTTCAGCCGCCAGCCACTTGGCGAGACTCACCTTCTGCTGATTGCCCCCGGAAAGATCTCCGACAAGCTGATCGAGATGCTCATATTTAGTCTTGAGAAGATCCACATACTTCTGTGCAGTCTTCCTCTCCCGATCTCTGTCTATCCAACCAAATAATCTGGTAAACTTTTTGGGCACGGTAAAACTTGCATTAAAAGCAATCCCCTGCTTCACCAGCACTCCGAGATCTTGCCGGTCTTCGGGAACAAGTGCTATTCCATTTTTCACCGCATCGGATGGTGTTCCGATGCAGACTGATCTGCCTCCGATACGAAACTCACCGCTTTCGACAGGAGTAATTCCGAAAAGAGCCCGAGCAACTTCTGTACGGCCGGATCCCATCAGTCCAAAGAAGCTGAAGACTTCTCCACGCTTAACATTGAAGGAGACATTGGAAAAAATACCTTGGATTGAGATATCATCAGCTTCGAAGAGTATTTCATCAGCAGCAGATGTATGCGACTTCTTCACAAACTCCTGCACGGAGCAGCCGATCATGAGATTGATCATATCATCCCTACTGAGAGAAGAGCCTTCGTATGTTCCGATTTTCTTTCCATCCTTGAGAACCGTAACCCGATCAGAGAGACATTTGATCTCATCAAGCCTGTGACTCACATACACGATCGACTTTCCTTTGTCTTTCAGCTTCTGTATGAGCGCAAAAAGCCGCTCTACTTCATCCGGAGTCAAAGATGCCGTGGGTTCATCCATAAAAATGATCCGAGCATCAGACATAAGAGCCGCCCCAATCTCAACAAGCTGCTGCTCTGCTACGGATACACCGAGCATTTTCTGGTCTAGAGATAAAGTTAGATTCAGTCGATCGAGAATTTTAGCCGCTTTTTTACGCAGATCCTGCCTGTCAAAAAAACCAAGTCGCGTCTTCCTAATATTGCCAAGAACAATATTCTCAAAGACTGTCATATCCGTGAATGCTAAAGGCTCCTGATGTATCATGGCTATTCCTTTACCTCTTGCATCCATCGGTGAATGTAAAACTGTTTCCGCTCCATCTAGATAAACGCTACCCTGCTCTGGCTGATGGATACCGAAAAGGATTTTTAAAAGCGTTGATTTTCCTGCTCCATTCTCTCCTATCAATGCATGAATCTCACCAGGAAGGATTTCAAAATTCACCTTTTCAAGAACGGTATTCTTACCAAAGGACTTATAAATGTCTTTGCCTGAAAGAATATGCTGATTTCTAAGCACTAACTTCCCTCCTAAAACATGGGAACGATCCCATATTTTACAAAATTTTTACGTACTTTCCCGCTTCACAATATCGCAAGACAAAACTACTTGCTGTCTAGGAACATTACGATTTCCAATTTGTTCAATCAGCAATTGGGCAGCTCTGACACCTAGCTGGTGAATCGGCTGAGCGACAGTCGTTAACGACGGCTCAACAAGCTCAGCTAGGGAAATATTATCAAAACCTATTACCTTGATCTGTTCAGGAACAGAAACTCGCCGCTTCCTAAGTTCCTTGAGGGCTCCTATTGCTAAAACATCCGTTGCTGCGATAATAGCATCCGGGATGGTCCCCCCCTCGATGAAAAATGCAGCTGCTTTACCTCCGCTTTCCATCCGGAAATCACTGGTCTCATAGACCGATGTCTCCCGGAACTTCAAATCGTATTCTTTTAACCCATCACGATATCCTTGATAACGTTCATGAGTCACCGCATGAATCTTAGGCCCCTTGATATACGCAATATTCCTGCAGCCAAGACCGTAGAGATGCTCAACCGCCATTTTCGTACCAAAATAACCATCACTTACCACAGTCGAAAATCCTAAATCCCGAAAAACAGGATCCATAAAGACAATGGGAGTCTTCTTCTCAATCTCCTCGAGAAACTCTCTGCTCTTATCATTTCGGTTGTATGTACAGAAAATTATTCCATCAATCTGCCGTTTTATAAGTTCCTCAATATAGAAGAGCTCTCGGTCTGCTTGTTCATCAGTATGACAGACAAGGTTAACGTATCCAGCCTCCCGGGTAACAGATTCTATTCCGCGAAACAATTCCGGATAAAAAGGATTAGCATAATCGGGGATGAACAGCCCGATGGTGGAACTTTTGTTGGTTCTCATCCCCCGTGCCATATAGTTTGGTGTGTAATCCAGCTCTTTGACAGCACGTTCGATCTTCACTCTTGTTGCTTCTTTTACGTAGCCGTCGTTATTCAACGCCCTAGCAACAGTGGATTTTGATACACCTGAAAGCTTCGCAATATCTCGAATTGTCGCCATTTTCCGTCCTTTTTTATGGGAACGTTCCCATTTATTTAATTATTCTACACCATTATTCTTCCCTGTCAAGGAAAAATTCTGATTTTTTTCGCGCGCATTTTCTTTACTGTACACGGTTTTTACGCTTCCCCTTACCATATTCCAAAGAAACAAATAGAACCAGCAATTAAGCTGGCGAATGATGTACTGCTTTATTAAACTTTACTGCTTTATTTAACTTAATTCAGAACGGCAAACTGTTCGTTTACAAGCTTATCCTTCATGGATGCTTTGCAGTCATACATGGAAGAGTCAGCTTCAGCTATAACATCTGTCAATGAATCTGAGCTCTCACTCTTGTAAAGCGAATAGCCGCAGGCAGCAGAATATCGGCACCCCATGATTTTGTATCTATGGGAACAAATCGTAAAGCAGAGCTGGTCCAACTGCTCCTCAGTTATATTCGGAATGAATGAGACAAATTCATCTCCTCCAATCCTGAATGTTTCGGCACCATCCGGTATCAGACCTGTTATCCTGACAGCAAAATCTTTTAAAAGCTGATCCCCTGTAGCATGCCCGAAACTGTCGTTAATGGGTTTGAGATCATTGATATCAAATACAACTACGCCCAAAACCTGCGAGCGTTTCCCTTTAACTGAAACAGATGCAAGCCATTTCTCATAGGCAGTCCTGTTGCTCAATCCGGTTAATGAATCAGTATAGGCGAGTTCAAGAAGCACCTGTTCACGAAACTGGTTTTTCTCCCCTTGTGTAATAACCCTGGCACTGTGGCTCAAGAGTATTGCTCCGCACAGACTCATACCAATATGGAGGATGACAGCATTTTCTATCACGATAGACATCATGAGCAGCAGTTCCTCAGCAAAAACGGTAGCGAACAGGATGCCCACCGCCAGGAGGAAAGAGATCAACTCCCTATTCCCCCGTTTATAATCAATAAGTAAAACAATGAACAAGGCAATAATAAACAAAGCAAGCGCCAAGCCGGAGACAAGCAGCATATCAGCGTATTCGAACCAGCCGAAAAACTGGGCGACCCCTCCTGCCGCAAAGGCGAAAAGAAAAACCTCGGAAATATACATGAAAGGCCTTAATTTTCGAT
>JAIPFS010000101.1 GCA_021736545.1 Spirochaetia bacterium
AATCGTCATCAATTTCCTCAGAACAATCCCGGCTTATCGAAATAAGATAGATTGCCGCGCTGCGGCCGCTTATGGAAAACATCTCTTTGTATCGTTCCCATTCATCCTGATCCAGATGCTTCCAGGGAATTGAGGAGAGAAAGTTCTTGATCTCCCAGTTGGTGTGATGGACCATCTGCTGCGCCTGTTTGAGCTGATTCAGCATGCTGATCCGTTTCTCATCTAAATAGATTTTCACCTTCTCCAGTGTTTCCAGGAATCGTTTTCGGGATATGGGCTTAACCAGATAACTGAATACTCCCAGAGGAATAGCTTTTTTTGCGATATCAAAGCGTTCGTAGGCCGTTGATAGGATGAAGAGGATCTCCGGATAACGTTTCTGCAGCTCCCGAATCGTCTCGAGACCGTCAATTCCGGGCATACCGATATCCATGAAGATTACATCCGGGTGAGTTTCCGCCGTCAGGGCTATGGCCTCCTTCCCTGAGCGCGCTTTTCCGCAGAGCGTAAAATCTTCTGTCCCTTTCTCCAGCATAAAGGCAAAACTGTCCAATACTGGTTCTTCATCATCAACGATCATAACGTTATACATGGCTCTTCCCTTGTATCTATGCGTATCAGCACTTCCGTCCCCTCATTCGGAGCTGTCTGGATGGTGATAATCTCGTCATTCTGGGGAAAGAAAAAATAGAGCCGCTGGATGACGTTTTCCAGCCCCATCACCTTTGATCCGTACTCAGTGCTTCGATCCAGATGCTTAAGAAGTGATTCAGCCATTTCACTTGGTATGCCGATACCATTGTCTTTTACGGAGAGGTTAATATACGCTTCCTCTTTCCAGATGTTTACGGTGATGCAGCCCTTCCGGTCAACGCCCTTAAAGGCATGAATTACCGAGTTTTCCACCAGGGGCTGCAGAATCATCGCGGGAACCTCACAGCCTTCATCAATAGATTCCTGCACGTTCAGCTCGATGTTCAGCGATCGGGGAAATCGGATATTGAGAATGTAGAAATATGAGCGCAGGCCTTTGATTTCCTGTTTCAGCGGAACAAAGAGTTTTCGTTCGCGAATATTGTTCCGGAAGAATTCCGCTAAATTCTCCATGAATTCTGCTGTTTTATCCGCCTCTTCCACTATGGCCAGCTGGACGCCGGTGTTAATCGTGTTGAAGAGAAAGTGCGGGTTCATCTGCGCCTGCATCGTGTAGAACTCCATGCGTTTCAGCAGCTGCTCCATCTTCATGTTTCTGAGTTTCTCCGAAAGATAGCCCTGTTCAATGGTTTTCTGTTTCTGAATCTCCTGGATATACTGGCGGATGTCGCTTTTCATCTGATTGAAGGCCTCCACCACGCTGCTCACCTCCGATACGGCTTCAACATGGATATCGGGTACATCAAAATTCCCCTGAGCCAGCTCGCCGGCGGTCTGTGCAAGTTTATGCATGGGATCCGTAACTCGATTAAGGGAGTAGAGCATCCAGCTGATTGCCCAGAGAAAGGCAAATATGATGACCAGCAGGTTCCAGAATTGGAGGGAACGGGATGTCTGGATAACTTTTTCATAGCCCGTCAGCTGTTCGCGGAAGCCGTGAAGGCTGATGTAGTCAATTCGGGAGACGATGTAGGAGTTGAGCTGCTCCATATTCTCGTAAAGGCTGGTATATTCGCTGATAGCCCTCCCCCGCTTCTCCTGCACCGCCTGCTCCACCATATCCAGATACGACTCCAGCAGCGAGTAGACTTCACGTTTTGCCAATTGAATGGGGTCGTGGGATATGGGTATGTTCTCCGGGATCATTCCGCGCAGATTCTGCTCCTTCATGAGGAGTTCGGCCAGAGCTTTGGATGACTTGCTGGAGAGGTAATCAAGAAAAGGCACCTGGATCTCCTCAATTTCCCGCTGCAGGTCCTGGTAGAAGCGTTCGGTCTGGAACTGTCTGTCAACAATCTGCTGGAGCCGCATGGTGGTAAAGAGGATATAGGACATGGAAATAACGATTACTATCAGGCTGATGAATACGTAGAGAAATATCTGCGCCTGCAGGGACTTTTTAACAGTTCTCATGCTTGCCCTTCCATTACGTTTGTCCTTCCATTACGTCTGTGCCTCCATTATGTTTGCCCTTCCATTATGTTTGTCCTTCAACGCGTTCACGACGTTCGTTCCGGTACTCATCCAAGTTTTCACTGTTGATGATGTCCACCCCGGTATCGACGTATCCCGGAGAGTGTCCGTCCACCATGAGCCCCTTTATGACGTGGACTGCATCATAGCCGATTCGGAACGGGTTTACTGCTATTGTTCCAGCAAATATTCCATTCTCAATGTATTCGAGTATCGGTTCGTCCGTTCCAAATCCGAGTATCTGCACAGTTCCAACGAGGTTCATGTCGATAAGAACCTGGGCAGCGGCGAGAGTATCATTGGTGTCAGTAAAGACTATGGTATTAATTTCAGGCCGCTCCCGGAGAATCTGATAGGTAAGATTTTCCGCATCCAGCGGATTCAAGTCCGTTTTCATGGTAGTGAGGGATACTTCCCTGCTTTGCCCCTGCACTTCTGCTTGTTTGCCCAAAGCGGTGTGAATGCCCATTTCTACGAGTTCCTTCTCCGCCAGAATCCCCGGGGATTTCTCACTGTAGACTAGTGCGATGCTGAGCTTTTCCCGATCTTCTTCTGCCGCAAGTTCACCGATTTTCTTACCGAAGTCAAAATTATTAGTTCCCACAAAGGGCCATGGGGATTTATCAGCCAGAGTGTGTTCTATAAGAACGGCGGGGATGCCGGCCTCATTGAACTCTTTGAGGGCTTTTTTAGCCTCCTCTTCATCGATACTGGGATAAATCACCGTTCCATCAATACCGGAATAGAGGGCCATTTCGAAATCCAGGCTGCCGTTCCCGATGGGATGGAACGAGAGCCCGCAGCGCTCTTCCGCCGCCGCCTGCCGGGCTCCTTCAATGATATCCTGAAAGAAGGTATAGGAGTTGTCCGGGAGAAAAACGGCTACGTGGTGTTCCGGTGCATCCTGACTGCTATGCAGATCTCCTTCACCTGTTTCTGCCGCCTGAGAGAGGGAGATGATAGTGAGTATTGAGAAATAAAGTGCTGCAAAAAAGAGTACTCCAAAGAGCACAGCAAGTATTTTTGTTATGTTTCTCACACGCAGTTTCCGTTTATCCTTTCTATTTTCCTTTCTATTTTCCTTTCTGTTTTCCCGGCATCCGTCTTTCAGGTATCCGTCTTTCAGGCATCAGTCTTCCTAGCAGCTGCCCGAAGTTGCTGGCCTCTCAATCTCTGATTCCTGCGGAAGCCTTTCATTCACCTTGAAACAGCTGCTCTGCCTTTTTTTCAGCTGCTGGATGAATCTGCAAAGCTTTTTATAGATCTGTATGCCGCCGAAAGGAAGAATGTTCAATTTTTCACTAGCACAAAGCTTTGTACCGCCCTATTCAGGCACCCAGACAGGCATGCAGTGTGCATTATACCATGAAAAATCTGTTTTTACATGCAGGAATTGAGATGAAAATAATTTGCTGGAATTATCTGCAGGTTTTAATCGGATTGAAAAATTTCGTATTCATGCGGCGATTTCTCTCTACAAATTCTCAGTACAGTTTTTTCAGCTCCACAGAGCTTTTTCAGGCCATTTCAAGAAGTCGGTCTGCTATAGTCTCATCCGTCAGCAGATGATTGGCATATTCTCCACTGAAAACACGATGCACCGTTTCAGCCTTGAAACTGCCCGATCCGGCAACGGCAATTTTTGCCCCCTGATCAGCCTTTTTCCGAAACATAGGAAGAGAAATTGATTTTATTAAGGATTTAGTCCCATAGTCACCAATCGATGAAATAACATCAGGAAAAATCTTTTCTTCTCCCTCACTGTCCAGCAGGTGATAATTAAAATCGCCAATAACTCCGGCTTGTCTAATGTCATTTATTTTTGACTGTCCGAGAACAGAGCGAATCATGCGTTCATATAAACCTTCTTCAGATAGTGATCCAACACCGAGAAAGGCGGCATCGGCCAGCAGCATCGAACTATATACCTGCTCTTCCGTACTCGTATCCGTCTGAATATTATACCCCGTCTGTTTATAGAGAAAAGAGGAGATGAGAGACGTTGATGAAATTGGGAAATCCACCTCGGTATTTGTGAAATTAAGCGGAAATACAATAGTATTTCTCACTTTCCCCCGAACTATTGAATCAAGAATTCTTGCAACAGTATACCCGTTTGATATTCCAATTCTCGCTCCAGGGTTCTCACCAGCCCACTGTTCCATCCAAGCTGCTCCGTAGGGTGCAAGAAGCATTTCTCGAATGCTTTCATGTTTTACTGTTCCTGATGCAATAATAAGAATCTGGTCCTTTGGAAGCCTGTACATTTCCGCCAAAGCAGATTCTTTTTCTCTGCTTCGCTTGTAGGCCGTATTCTTTAATACAGAAGGATAATTGTGGTAGACATCAAGAAAACAGTTCTCCAAAAAGGTATCCCAGTCATCAGCGGTTTCATGAACAGCTGGGTATTCACGGGAAAACCAGTGCCTCAGTTCCTCTGAACTCCATCCCTGTAAAGCTTTTTCAAAAAGAAGATATGAGTATTCACTGCTCTGTTCCTGAAAAAGCTTGCTCATATTTCTGCTGTTCAGTTCTATTCGGTTCAAAAGGACTTCGCTGGGTACATCAAAAAAATGACAGACCTTTATAAAATTCTCTACTGAGGTGGTGAAATTATGCTCCCAGGATTGATAGGTTCTCAAGGGAACATTCAGCTGTTTTGCCGTTTCAGCTTGAGAAAGACCCCTTACGACACGGAGATCTTTTATCTGTGAAGCTACCAATTGTCCAATACGTTCTTTCATTAACATAATACTAACCTGATTATCATAAAAAATCAACATTTTGCGTGTATTAAATTGACAACGCAGAATTTTAGTTGTAGAATACATTATAACGCAATATATTGTGTTATAAAAGGAGTGAATTATGAAAAAGAAATTGTTTCTCTTAGCCCTGGCATGTATGCTGGCGGCCCCAATGGTTCTCATGGCTCAGGGAGTCGATGAAGAAAAACCTGTTGAGTTGAATTGGTATGCCCATGCGGATACTTTTGACAAAACCCAGGAACAGATCATCTCTGAATTCAATAAGGAATACCCTGATATACGGGTTAATCTTATTGAATTACCTGAAGACACCACCGATAAACTCCAGGCACTTTTAATTGCCCTGCGAAGCGGTGACGGATCAATAGATTTCTTCAATGCAGATGTCACCTGGACGCCGATCTTCGCATCCGCCGGCCTGATCGAAGCCATGGACAGCTACTTTCCCGAATCAGAACAGGCAAAATTCCTTCCCAGCACCATTGATGCAGCAACGTACAATGGTACAGTCTGGGGAATGCCCTTCAGAACAGACGCCGGAGTTCTGTACTATCGGAAAGATCTCTTGGATGCATACGGTAAAGACGTGCCTGAAACTTGGACAGAACTGAAAAATACCGCACATGAAATTGTAACTGCTGAAAGACAGAAGGGTAACGAAATGTACGGTCTGGCTGGATCTATGAAACAGTATGAAGGTCTGACCTGTAATGCTGTGGAATGGTTCTACTCCAATGGCGGTGCTGTTATCGACGAAGAGGGAAATATTGTAATTGATTCAGAAGAAAACCGCATGATCCTTCAATTGATCAAGGATATGGTAGATCTTGAACTCTTTCCAAAAGGCGTTCTCTCATACGGAAGCGGTGACGCTCGAGCATCAATGTTTCAGGGAAATCAGGTTTTCTTGAGAGCATGGCCGAAAGCTTATGCGCTCTCCCAGAATCCGGACAATTCAA
>JAIPFS010000102.1 GCA_021736545.1 Spirochaetia bacterium
AAACCAGACCATCCGCCGGCAGCCTGTCAATTAAAGGCCTGATGGCAAAAATAATAATCCATCCCATTAAAACGTACATAATCGTTGAAATAATTTTAAAGCGCCCGATGAAGAACAGTTTCAGGATGATGCCCGTTACGGCAATTATCCAGCTGACAGCAAAAATAACCCAACCTACGCTTCCCTGCAGCGTAACTAATGTAAAAGGCGTGTAGGTTCCGGCAATAAGGACGTAAATGGCCGCATGATCGAATATTTTCAGGCGGCTGCGGACTTGCGGGGTTTTGGAAGTGTGATACAAAGTGGAAGCTGCATAAAGAGTCAGCAGACTGATTCCGAATATAGCAAAACTGACCAACTTCAGCGGATTCCCGGAACCGGCGGCTTTGACGATAAGCAGAACCAGTGCAGCAATACTTGCCAGAAAGCCGATGCCATGTGAAATGCTGTTTATTCCTTCTTCTAATGGGCTGTAGCTGGACCCTGAAAGCCTGGAATTGCTATTATTAGTAGAATTAGTGTTTTTCATATATGGTGGACTGGTATTTGATGCTGATGGTTCCGTGCTCATGATGTTCCCCCTATCTGCAGGTATATGACCATGAGCCCGGAGAGTCAACAGCCGAATCACGTATTTCCCCAAATCCACAAGAATTCATTGAACTCTCAAGAAACATCAACCGAACTTGCCCGAAATATACTCCTCAGTTTTCTTATGTTTGGGATTGAGAAAAATCGTTTCGGTTTCGCCGAATTCCTGAAGGAATCCCGTCCGTTTTTCATCAACCATGAAAAAAGATGTATAATCGGAAACACGTGAAGCCTGACCCATGTTATGGGTAACGATGATGATGGTGTAGTTGTTCCGCAGTTCAGCTATCAGATCCTCAATTTTACCCGTTGCAATCGGATCCAAGGCAGACGCTGGCTCATCCATCAGAATAACCTTCGGCTGCACAGCAATTGCCCTGGCGATGCATAAGCGCTGCTGCTGCCCTCCCGAAAGGCGAAGGGCATTCTCTTTCAGTTTATCCTTCACCTCGTCCCAAAGTGCCGCTGCCTTCAGACTCTCCTCCACCAGCTGCTCATAATTTCCCTTGAATCCGTTAATCCTGGCCCCCCAGGCGATGTTTTCATAAATGCTCTTCGGAAACGGGTTCGGCTTTTGGAACACCATACCGATATTCCTTCGTATCAGCACGGGGTCAACCTTGTCATCATACAGTTCATGCCCATTGAACAGCACTTTCCCTTCAATTCTAGCACCGGGAATCATATCATTCATCCGGTTAATGCTTCTAAGGACAGTACTTTTACCGCAGCCGGAGGGGCCGATAAACGCAGTGACCGCTTTTTCTTCAATTGACATATAGGTATGCTTCACCGCTTGGAAATCACCATAAAAGATGTTCACATCCTTGAGTTCGATGATGGACTTACCCTTAATCGTCGCACCTGAATCAACTGAAGTGCCTGAAACACCAGATACGCCAGGAACTCCTAAAGCTTCAGATGCGCTTGTGTTACCTGATGCAGCTGCCGAGGGTTCAGCGGTTCTTTTAGACTGCACAGCTTGTTCAGCTCTTTTTTCATGTATTTCGTTCATTGCTAACCTCATTTTTCAAGCCTTTTTTTCTTAGTTACCCGGTTCCTCAGGTAAATAGCAGTGCTGTTCATTAACATCAGCAGAATCAGCAGAGAGATAATTGCCGCTGCAGCAATATTCCGATATGCTCCTTGTGGTCTGGCGGACCACTGATAAATCTGTATCGGCAGGGTGGTGAATTTTGAGAAAATACTTGAGGGATCAACGGCAATAAAGGTTGATGCCCCGATAACCACCAGCGGTGCAGTCTCTCCCAGAGCCCGGGAGAGAGCAAGGATCGTTCCCGTAAGAATTCTATCTATACTTACCGGCAGAATCTGATGCCATACGGTCTGCCACTTTGTAGCTCCAATCCCGTAACTGGACATGCGAAGCGTGTCGGGAACTGCCTTCAAAGCTTCCTGGGTATTGATGATGATAATCGGCAGGATCAGCAGTCCCAGGGTGAGTCCTCCGGATACTATGGTTCTCCCGTTCAGAGTGCCTCCTGCCTGGCCGATGAAATATGACCCGCTGGTTATCGGTTCCAAGAAGCGAACAAATACAGCAAGTCCAAGCAGCCCGTAAATGATGGATGGAACAGCTGAGAGATTAAAAATATTCAGCTGCAGATATCGATTCAGTCTATTGGGTTTTGCGTATTCCTGAAGATAGATTGCTGCCCCGACTCCGATGGGAAAGGCAAAGAGAAACGTAATCAGAATAATCCAAAGGGAGCCGAGCACAGCTGTCCGTATGCCTGCTTTCCGTGGATCACTGGACTGTTCTGAGATAATAAATTCAGGGGTGATCCATGATTTGAAGATGAGATAGGATCCTTCATTTTTCTGCACAAACTGCTCAATTTCGGCTTTCTTAAAAAGCGATTCAGTGAGGTTCCATGTTTTCAGAATCTTGGGTTTAATTATGTATTCCTCAATTACCCCCCGCAGGTCCTTATCGGATCTCAGGACGATAGGTTCATCATATTCGATACGCCGGAGAATTCCTGAAGAGAGATAATTTTTTGCACTTTTTTCCAATTCCTCCCTGGTGAACTCCTCTATTGATGTCTTACCAGGAACGAGTTCTTCGGGATTCATATTGTTTCTCAGGGCTGCATAGCCGAACACCGAGGTAATGATTGAGGCAATGAGCAGAACAAGAAATATTATCGCCAGGAACGTGCCCAGTAAGAACAGCACCTTCCAGATAATTCCCCGTCGTTTCCGCTTGTCAATAAGCAGCTCTGCTTCTTCAGTATTGCCGAATTCGCTGAAAAATCTATCCATTATTCTATACTCCCTTATCTACTCGTATTCCTGGTGGAATTTTTCTGCAATTTTTCGGGAAATGAGATTCAACGTGAATGTAATGATGAAAAGTATCAGTCCTAGGGCAAAAATACTGTTGTAATCCACTGAGTTGTAGCTCACATCCCCTCCTGAAATCCGTACAATATACCCGGTGATTGTCTCCGCTGCTCGGAATGGATTAAACGTGAATTTCGGACCGGCGCCTGCAGCAAGGGCAACAATCATCGTCTCTCCAATTGCTCTGGACAAAGCCAACAGGAAGGTGGCTGATAGCCCTGATATCGCTGCCGGTATGATCACCTGGAAAATTGTCTCATGTTTTGTTCCACCCAATCCGTATGCCGCCAGACGCAGCTCCTTCGGAACCGCAGATATTGCATCTTCAGCCATGGTTGCAATCATGGGTAGTATCAGGATCCCAATGACCAACCCTGCTGAGGCGGTATTATATATTTCCACGGTATTCTGCCCGAATATTCCGCGCAGCATGGGAGTCATAAATGTTAAGGCAAAATACCCATAAACGATGGTAGGAATACCAGCCAGCACTTCAAGGACTGGTTTCAGCAAGCTTCGTGTCCGCTCATCTGCATATTCACTTAAGTAAATTGCCACGAAGAGCCCTACCGGTATCGCTAAAGCCATGGCTATCAGGCTCGTCATGATTGTGGAGTTGAGCAGGGGAAGGAAACCGAATGATCCTATCATGGGCTGCCATTTTGTACCTGTAAAAAATTCCCAAAAGTGCACTTCCGGATCACTGAAAAAGAGAAATGATTCGCGTATCAATATGACAGCTATTCCCACTGTTACAATAATGGAGAGAAAAGCACAGGCAAACAGAATTGATTCGATGATTCTCTCACCCGGCCGTACTTTTCTGCCGAAAGGATGTTTATGTATATCCACCATGTGTGTTTCCTTAATGGTGGCAAAAAAATTAGTGTTAAAGTAGTCAGTGAACAAATAAGCATGAATTGTCCTTTTGACCCTGGGTTTAAATCGGTACAGCGCTGTTCCAGATAAAATAATTACCCAAAAACAACAGCTTTGAAAAAAAATTCAGTCCATCACTAATTTTTTTGCCAGTATTTATAACGTACGTTCAGGGAAGATGAGTGATAACTCATTCCTCCCTGATGTGTACTTGTTTAAGCTAAACCTTTTCTTTCTTTTCGTGTTTTAATACATGCCTTCCATTGCATCCAGCCAGCTCTGTCTGCCAGTATCAAGATCTGCTTCGCCTGCTGGGAAATAACCGACATCTACAACTTCTTCATTCACATAAGAAAGGTAGAAATTAATAAATGCAGCAACATGAGGTTTATTCCGCATGATCTCTTTATCTGAGTAGATAAACAATGGTCGTGCAAGGGGATACGAGTTGTTGTCAACATTTGCTCTGTTTGCTTCAATACCATCGATGCTCAGGATATTCAGGCTTTCTTCGTTTTCAGCATAGTATGCGTATCCGAAAAATCCAACTGCATAGGGGCTTCCTTCGATTCCCTGTACAAGGATGTTGTCATCTTCACTCAACTGAAGGTTGGAAGCGGAAAGAGCAGGTTCTGCATCTTTATCAAAAACTTCTTCAACGAAAAAGTCGAATGTACCACTGTCTGTCCCAGGGATAAAACGAAGGATGGGTTCATCAGGCCAACTTGCATTAACATCAGACCAAGTTTCCGCTGATGAGAAGATCATAGCCAGTTCTTCCATGGAAGCATTTTTCAGAAAAGTGTTTTCCTTACTGACGGTAACTGCAAGAGCATCAGTTCCAACCCTGAATTCAATTGGGTTTCTACCGATTTCCTTTGCATTGTCAATTTCTTTTTGCTTTATTGGGCGGGATGCATTGGAGATATCAGTCTCGCCGGCTACAGTAAAGCGTTCAAACCCTGCGCCTGATCCGATACTGTCGATGGTGATGTTTCCGCTATACCCTTCATCCTTGAATCGTTCAGCCATCCGTTCAGAGAGCGGATATACTGTAGAACTACCAGCAGTTATGATATTTCCTTTTACTTCAAGGGGATTGACCATGGGAAGGCCGTGGATTTCTCCGTCTTCAATCCATGCAAGTCCGTCATCTGCAGCCGGTGCAGGTTCCTGTCCACCTTGTGCAAAAACCGGAACTGCTAAAACAACTAAAAAAAGTACGATTGCCAATTTTTTCATCATGTTCTCCTCTATAATTTCTTTTGAAATTTTTTGATGTCTGCAATGTATAGAGGGAAAGTTAGATAATTGTTAAAGGATGATAAATATTTAATTATTTTCACCGTGGCTCAAAAATTAATGATCAATTTGCGGATTAAATTCAAAAAACTCTATATTACAAAGTATTCGAGGTTTATATGTACTGTATTTTCTCTGATATATCGCCAAGTTCCTACCTTAAAGCAAATGAAAGAACTCCAAATATTCTTTCGCCCACATTTTCCCCACGCTCCGGACCCACCACACCCTGCAGCCGTCAAGATCCCGAGATGCTCTCATGTACCGAACAGCCCTGATGCAGCGACCCCTTCGCCACCTCTTCAGCTTCAGCTCTCACACCGGCAATCAGCTCTCCCGCCAGCATGAAGCGCTCTCAAGCCGGGAACCAGCAAAAAAGCCCTATAACAGCCCCCAAGCTCTTATATGCAGCGCTCAAGCCGCCATGAACTGCGGATTGTAGGGATTCCCAGTACCCTCAGGGGTCTCAAACTCCCGCAGCCAGACCCGCCTCTGCGTCTCAGAGAGGTTCTGCTGCTCCCGTGAGAACCAGGCCCGCCGCGTAAAGAGCCCCTTCTCCGTCTTCCTGATCAGCTCCGGATCAATCCCCGCCTTGATCGCATGGGTGATGTACCGCTCATCCGTACGGTCGTTGATCAGAAAGGGCTTGCGGAAGT
>JAIPFS010000103.1 GCA_021736545.1 Spirochaetia bacterium
TGCAGGGAACTTATAAGGGAGGCTGACAGCTCTCTTAATCCTTTAACGCAGGCTCACGGTACAGCTTACTAAGGTTTCACCGATGAGGCATATACCTCACGGATCGACCCTTTCAACTAACAGCTCCGGAGTGGTTTTCGCAGAATCCTTATCAAGATTTTCCAGCCAAGCACTGCTTTCCAATTGTGCAGTACAACGAATCTTCTCTCTTCTGACAGATGTTCTGTTACTCGTCTCCATCAAAGCTTTTCACTATGTATAATGCTGAATAATAGTAAAATAGTCAACACCAGTTTTTAATTTTTATCGCTTTTTTAAAACCGGCGTATTGAAATATTCAAATATCTTATTATATTTTAATGAATTACATACACTGATTCACGAAAAAAAATATCGAGTTTTTTAAAAAAAATTATTAGAAAAATGAAAAATGATATTACTGCACGCGGACAGCCTGAGGAAATATTATGGAAAACGGATCAACGTAGATTACTGCTGTCGGTTTTACATATTCCATAGGCAGGAAGCCTTTTCCCGTTTTTACCTCTGAAATTTTCGCTAATCTTCCTATTCCTTTCCCTGAAAAGCGGGTATAGAGGAATGAGCCCTCATGTTCCTGAATAAGCGGAAAGGGAAGAAACCGGGTATGAACAGGAAATGGCATGCCGGCATGCATAAATCCAGCAGAAAAAATGTTCTCTCCCTCTTTTTGCACACTAATATCTTCAGTTTTTCCGTTCTGTGATGCAGAAAAGGAAAATTCAGCATATTGTTTCGGAATACCCCAATTTCTTCTACCATTCACCACGCTTTCCATAGTGGATACATAAATCGTATCAATGCTTGCCCGTTTTTTTCCCTGATGCATATACTTTGCAGGAATAGAAAGCAGTTCCTGGTAGGGTCCGGCATCGGATTCCTGATAATCAACAAGCATTACTGCTCCGAAACCCCCTGCAAAATTTCCAATTGACGGTGAGATAGAGGTATGTTTTTCAGCAAAATCCTTTTTCAGTCTGAACAGGATTATATATCCCCGACCTTTCAAATTCCAAGGAGCAGGCACTTTGGGGATGGATTCAAGCCCTTGTCCAGTTTCGCCAGCACTCTCCTTCAACTGATTTTCTCCAGATATTTTTTTCATCACGCTGTTTTTAGTCCTTTCTATTCATCAACTTCTTCTTTTCTCTAGACATATACAATTTCCTGATTACTGGAAGAAAAGTCTGTAAACGAAGAAATAGAGAGAAGAGCTTCGACGGGTAGATATTCTCCTTA
Source organism: Spirochaetia bacterium (assembly GCA_021736545.1). The sequence continues at coordinate 1,279 of JAIPFS010000103.1, forward strand.
GCATTCTCTACTCCACGGATTATCCGCCGGGCTACTATTTCTGCGTCCTGCACCGGCCATGGTTCTGTTCGGCTTCCGGCATTTGAAAAAAACCGGGTTCTCGTGGCAATAGGGAATACTCCAATAAGTTTCTGGTCCTTTTCCAATTCATATCGAATACTCTCCATAAATCCCTGAAGGGCAAACTTAGCAGATGAATAGAGAGAATATCCCGGTAAAGCCATAAAGCTCATTGCACTGGCTGTTATCACATAGGTAAAAGCTTCTTCCCCCTTTGTTTCCAGCATTTTTTCAAATCCGTAGATTACAGAAAAGACATCCAATTTGAATAGTTCATCAATATGATTCCAGTCTGCTTGTTTTTCTGTAAGTCGCTCATAATAGGCAAAGCCGGCGTTGGCAAAATAAAAGTCTATCCCGCCCATTTCTTTTTCTGCAAATTGTATAAGTTCATCAATCTGATTAGCTTGGGAAAGATCACATGTATAGGGTATTATACGATCTCCATCAAACTCGGCTTCTTGTATATGGCGAGATGCGGCAGTTACAAAATACCCCCTTCGAGAAAGCTGTTTGGTCAGTTCCATCCCTATCCCTGAGGAAGCTCCGGTTACAACTGCACGTTTCCCTTCATTCATACACATATCCTGATTTGTTAACTTCCTGTACCATTTTTTAAGAATCCCTGCCTGGAAGATATATACCAGTACTTTAGCCCCATGGACAGTTCTCCACTACAATATCCCATAATACAGTTTCCTAAAGTCCTAAAGTCCTTGAGTCCGATTTTCCCAGGACGATTTCCCACAGTCCACTTTCGCTAAAATGAACTCTATATTTGCTGAAAATCAGCTGCAGTCACTTTTTACTCCTAACAATTTATCCAGTTTGTCCATGGCTTTCATGATCCCTCGAATTTCCCGAAGGGAAAAACTTGATGCATTATCCATAATTGTTTTATAGTTGTAATCTTCAATTGAATCTACAATCTCACGCCCTTGATCACTAATGCTGATGAGTACTTCCCGTTTGTCGGATCCTCCTGAACTTTTTTCAATTAATTCGCGTTTTTCAAGCTTTTTAATCAATCTACTTGCTTTGAATACTGGAATATTAAGACATCCGGCAATATCTGAAATCCTCTGGGAATCCGTCTCCTGCAGTCGCTTAAGAACCAGGACTTCGCTCCAAATTAAACCGAATCGACCAGCTTCTCTCTGTTCAAACTGATACATTACCTTTAGAACATTGTATATGAGATTATCCACATGTTTGCGGTTCAGACTTTTCTTCATGCTTACACTGTAAAATATTTTGTTGCATAACGCAAACACTTTCTAAAAAAATTTATCTTCGAACCTCGTGAACAGTACATTACTCAGCTGAAGAAAAATTTGAAACATATCATATCTTCCAGCATCTTTTATCTACAATTCTCCTTTACGTATATTAATACCATGCAAGATAATATTCAGCTGCAGCAAGATCTCAATGCAAGCAAAATTATTATTGACATATTTGTCAAGCGGGGGTAGTCTTTTTCATGAAGGGGGTTTTTGATTTCAGTAGTTGATGCATAAACCGGCTAATTAAAAAAGTACTGAAAGAAAAAATCAGCGGCTTTCGTTCTGGGTGGTAATTGAAGGACCCGCAGGTATATACATAGGCAAATCGGCAATCAGCATGTTTACTTGAAAACCTGGCAGATTGATAAAAACGGTTTTGTATGCATTTTGCATACAAAAGCTGAGATTATTACTCTGAACTTTTCACCGCAAAAATACATTAAAAAGGAGTTTTTGAATGGCAGAACAAAAAAAAGGAAGTATGGATTGGTACTTTAAATCCAACCTGCTCATGAGAATTCTTATTGGTTTAATAGCTGGTGCTTTGGTTGGAATTATTTTCGGACAAAGCATCTTATGGCTTCAGCCTTTCGGCGATCTTTTTGTACGTCTGCTGAAAATGATAGTAATGCCTGTAATTATTGCAACTCTTGTTGTGGGGGCAGCCAGCATCAGTCCAGCAACCTTAGGTAAGGTAGGTATAAAGATCATTCTTTTTTACCTGTTAACATCTGCGTTTGCTGTTTTTATCGGACTGCTTTCAGGTAATATATTCCGCCCAGGAGCCGGCCTCGGCCTGACAGGTGCTGCGGATGTTGCAGGACGGGAACTGACCCAGCCGAGCCTCATAGATACCCTGCTTAATATTGTTCCAACCAACCCTATTGCAGCAATAACATCGGGAAATGTTCTTCCCACAATATTCTTTGCTATTATTTTTGGAATCGGAATTTCCTACCTTAAAATCAACAAAAATGAACGTATAAAAAAATCTGGTGAAGTACTTTTCAGCGTTTTTGACGGAACCGCGGAAGTCATGTACAGAGTCGTTCACGGTGTTATGCAGTATGCTCCCATCGGTGTTTTTGCCTTGATCTCTGTTGTGTTTGCAAAACAGGGTGCACAGGCTGTAAGTTCGCTAGGTGTTGTTACAGCTGCTGCCTTCGTAGGATATGTAGCCCACATACTGGTCATCTACGGGGGACTTCTTGCTCTGAACAAACTGCGGATGGGAACATTTTTCAAGGGAGCCCGCGGCCCCATGGTCACCGCTTTTGTTACCAGAAGTTCCAGTGGTACCCTGCCTGTAACTATGCAGGCCATTGATGAAGATTTAGGGGTGGATAAAACAGTTTATTCCTTTACCCTGCCTCTAGGCGCAACTATAAATATGGATGGTACAGCTATTTATCAGGGAGTATGTGCAATCTTTATAGGTCTTTCCATCGGCATGCCCCTATCCATCGTTCAGCAGTTGACGGTAATTCTCACCGCAGTGCTTGCATCCATTGGAACGGCAGGTGTTCCCGGAGCCGGAGCAATCATGCTGCTGATGGTCTTGAATTCTGTCGGACTGCCGGTTACGGAAGGTTCTGCTGTTGCAGCTGCCTATGCCATGATTCTTGGAATAGATGCAATCCTTGACATGGGACGTACCTGCACGAATGTAACTGGTGATATGTGCGGAACTGTTCTCGTCGCCAAGAGCGAAAAAAAGTTGGATCTTTCTAAATGGGGAAAGTAGCAGCTCCTCCTGTATAAATCCCCCTTGCGTTTTCAAGACAAACGCAGCAGTGAATTCTGAAGCCGTCCTCTCGGGGCGGCTTCTCTATTACTGCCCCGCAGAACTAAATCAAACTAAGCATTGAAACTGCTGCCGTGCATCACCATGATAAACAGCTGATGATGACACAGCTCCTATTACACATTACACATTATTGGTTGCCTCCTGATGGAGAAATACGTATATTGTATCAAACAGGGGGAGAGCCCTTTTCTTAACGTATTATGATAGATAAACAGGAGGAGAATATGGCTTATAACAATAGTACGACAATGCATGGAAACCCATTAACTTTAGAGGGAGTCACATTAAAAGTCGGAGATACGGCTCCTGATTTTCATGCCCTTTCAAATGAGCTTGAAGTAAAAAAACTCAGTGATTACGGGAACAGCTATAAGTTTATCAGCGTTGTTCCATCCCTGGATACAAGCGTCTGTGACCTGCAGACCCGAAAAGTGAATGACGAAGCACTAAATTTTTCTGATGATGTAGTGGTTCTTACCTTAAGTATGGATCTTCCTTTTGCTCAGGCAAGATGGTGCGGAGCCAGCGGGGCAGATAAAATAATTACCCTTTCAGACCATAAGGATGCAGATTTCGGCAGGAAATTCGGTGTGCTGATTGAAGAGATGCGATTGCTGAACAGGAGCATTTTTATACTGGACAAAGATAATGTTGTCAGATATATAGAAATTGTACAGGAAAACAGCAATCATCCTGATTATGAGAAAGCCCTGAAAGCTCTTAAAGATGTTGTATCAGGATAGTATCCTCATAGCTTCAGCAGGCATAGTTTTACATGAAGCTGAAAAGGATACTCTGGAACAAAAAGACGGTAAATTCCGAATTCAGAAATACTGAGAAACGCCTGCAGTCACCTGCAGGATGTTTCTTTCCTTAGTCAGGTATGTTTTAAACATATTTATTTGCACAAAAAAAGGATATATAGATTATGAGTGAAAAACAGCGAGTTATAGTGGTTGGCGCGAGTACTAAACCCCAGAGATACTCCTATAAAGCAGTAAAAATGTTATCCGAACATGGACACAAACCTATCCCGATCACCCTGAAGGATGAAGAGGTTCTGGGGTATAAAGCACTGCATGATATCAGTGATGTAGAGGAAGAGGTTGATACAATCACCCTCTATATTGGTCCTAAAATTCTCAGAACCGTGGTAGATAAAATAATTGAAAAGCAGCCCAAACGCGTTATCATGAATCCTGGAACAGAAGATAAGGAAATGGCTGATAAGATTGAAAACGCAGGAATACCGGTTATTCAGGCATGCACTCTAGTTATGCTTTCCACCAATCAGT
>JAIPFS010000104.1 GCA_021736545.1 Spirochaetia bacterium
TCAATAAGGAAATTGCACTAATTGATCCGGATATAATCGTTCCTCTAGGATTTCAGGCTGCCAGGTATATTTTCTGGTACTATAAAGGTGTTGTGCTTCAGAAAAACGACTACTCTGAAGCGGTAGGAACTCTCATGCGAGCTGGCGGTAAACGTATATATCCCCTCTCCCATCCTGCCAGCGTCATATATCAGCCGGAGCTGAAAGAGGGGCTGCTTCATACCTACAAAAAACTTTCCGTACTTAAACAAACATGTAAATGGTACCCGGTATGTCCGATACACCATATGACAGGTGAGGGGATTCTGGATAAACGATGGACTGAGCTTTACTGTCTCGGAGATTGGGCTTCTTGTGTAAGATTTGAAATGGAGGAAAGGGGGGAGTATCATCCCGATACTATGCTCCCGGATGGCACCATGCTAGCTGCGGATGCATGATATTCAAATGATTTACCATCCATATCTTGCACTGTGGAGTAATCCGTCTTACTATATAAGTAGGTCATACGCTGAAGCATCATGAAAATTTGTATACATGCTCATGCAGGATGAAATAAAGTCCTGCTTGTTGATGGATTCTAAAAAAAAGGTGCTTTATGGTATTATCAATGAACTGCCTGATATTTGAGGAGGGTCTATGGAACACGTATCTGATATCTTACATGCAAAGGGTAATTCGGTCTGGTCAGTTGAACCAAGTCAAACAGTCGGTGAGGCACTGAAAATGCTGACAGAAAAGAATATCGGTGCTCTTCTGGTGGCTGATCCGGATGGGGAAATAATGGGCGTATTCTCAGAGAGAGATTTTGCACGATATTGCGCTCAGCATGGGGGCATCCCATTAGATAAACCTGTGAAGGATATTATGGCAAAGGAAGTTGTGTATATACGGCCTGATCAATCAATCAAGAACTGCATGGCTTTGATGACAGAAAAACGTATACGGCATTTACCGGTTATTGATGAAAAGGGACACTTAGGCGGGCTTATTTCTATTGGGGATGTAGTGAAATCAGCCATCTATGAAAAAGATATCCTTATAGATCAGCTTGAACACTATATTGTTTCAAGTATCTAAAAAGAGTGCCTATACATTCAGGCAGACAGTTTGTAAAAAGAGGATTCTCATGTCTAAATGATTTTCTCACCTTGTGCTGCGGAAAATGAGATGACATGTGGGGTGAAGATATGAAAATACGATATACGGAATTTGGCTGTATTGAGGTTGATAAACACGAGTATAGGCATGATATTGTAATCAGGAAGGGACATGTTCACAAACGGAAAAAGGATCCCTCCAAAGCTTACAAGCAGGAGAATTGGCATACTCCCATAACAGCTTTTGAGCATATTCCTTGGGGGCAGGAGGGTGACAGCCTTATTATCGGCACTGGGCAAAGCGGTTTGATGCCGATTCATGACAGCTTATATGATGATGCTGAAGAGCGCGGAGTCCAATTGGAAATTATGAGAACTGAAGATGCCTGTATAAAGATATCTGAGATGGAACCTTCTAAGGTTTTTGCTGTTCTGCATGTAACGTGCTGACAAAAAGCTTACTGAATATGCGCTATGAAAGGGATGGGATTACTCTGCATCCTTCCTGAGGGGCTTGAAAAAGTGTCTGTATAGGGCATAATACTGCCTGTACGGTACCAGATGCTGTTTATCAAGCTCTTCTTAAAATTACAATGTTTGAGCCTGTATAATAAGCTAAGCTTTAAGTTCCGTCAAAACCGCAAAAAAGGAAGATAATATGCAGGATGAGTTAGTTCTTCTTGAAAAACAATTTCATGATTTACCGAAGGATGCTGATAGCGCAGCAATTAATAAAACAGCCGCTGATTTGGAACGCTATAAGTATCATCCGAATTTCATAATTGATACACCGAATTTTCTCTTTTTCACGAAAGCTGACATGCTTAGTGAGCTTGAAAAAATATCACAGCTTACGGATGAGCAGATCAAAGCCCTCGGGCTGGTATACACAGATGACACGGTGAGGATAAAAAAAGATCACTGCAACATGCTGCTCTATGAATATGAACTTCTCTGCGGCCTTCGCCAAGGGCTTCCCGAGGCTTGGGATGTAATCCATGAACTGTATGAGGATGATTAGTGGAGGCTTAAAGCAGTTGCTGCTGCTGAATCTTCTTTAGCGGTAAATCCTACCTATCTCTCCTGTTCAGCAAGCAAGTCATGCCTTGCAGCATCCATAAGATCTATCAGAGTTTTTGAATTTACCCGGTAATATATTTTATTCTGTTCTCCTACTTCAAATGTCAGAAGTCCTGCGTTGAGCAGCTTGTTCAAATGGTAGGACATGGTTGCTGAAGTAAGATTGAAATGCTTTGCCAGTTCATTGCTGTACCAGGTACGTCTGCTTATAAGCCGAAGGATCTCCAGTCGCTTGGGATCCGAGAGAATTTTGAAGAGTAAATCAGTTTTTGATTTACGGCTTACATCTTCAAAGAGCTTTTCCCGCTGCAGTCCGAACCAGATTACCCCCATATCCAGGGAAATAAATATTTCCCTGTCAAAAGTAAAACTAGCATAGATTTTAATATCCGCTCTTTCTTTAAGGCTTGTCTTATAATGACCTGCAGAAATTGTGTCCAGATATGCCGTCGGCTCTTTATCAATTTTTTTCTGGGACTCTGCAGCTATCTTTTCTGTTTTATTAAGAATTTCAGTTTCTCGAGGAATAAAAAAGCGTTTCTGAAATTCAGCATAGGTTCTGGTGATACGCTCTTTCCATTCCGTCGGGTTTTCCATAAGTTGATAGATATATGTATCCTGCCCCTCAGCAACGTGCAGGTACTCTTGTTCAATACTTTTTCGTATAATTTTTTTTGTGATTTTCTCAAACGGTACATCTTCAAGCTTAATACTCGTTTTGTATAAATCTGCAAAGGATGCTGCATCCATATTCTCAATATGACTGATAAGCTCTTCACTGGTTTTGCAGCCCTGACTATGTACGAGAAAAAAAAGTACCCAGTTATTAATGCTCATAGATGAAAACAGCAGTTGGATATCGTTTTTTAAAAAGGTTGAGATTTGACTGTCAATTTCTTTAAGCCACTTATCAATAACAGAATTAACGGGAACAGTCGTCTCCTCCTCTTTCTGCATAACCAGCTTCACATATGAGTATAGAAATCCTAAACCTTCTAAAACCGAAGAGTAGTGTATTTTCATACCTCTACTCTACCACGATTTAATCCGATATTCCAGATGATAGATTAGATTCTAATAAATTAGGTAAAAAAGTTAGAAATACATCTAACATGCATTGACAGTATTAGAATTACATCTTACTATATTTAAAAGATTAGATGAAATTCTAACGTATAGATTGATCGCTTACGCGAAGGAGGATCGTATGTTCACAGAACCTATGCTTCATGAAGCAGTTCATCACAATTATGAGGTCAGCTTTCGCCGACAACAGAGTATACAGCGGATGAGAGGGAAAAGTCGGATGAAAGAGAGAAAGGAGATACTTAGACGAAGCAGTGGAGAAGAGTTGGATAGCAAGAAAGCCTATCAGCGAATATTACGTGGATCTCCTGCAGAAGTAAGATACGGCGGTTTGAAAAAGTTGATTATTTACCTTAAAACAGCTCTCCTGCCTAATATTTCTTAAAACTTTTCAAGCAGAATATTGAGCTTAACTGCAGTATTCTCTATAGTGGGAATATGCAAAATGTATACGGGCTGCTGCTTTCATATGTGTTTGTGGCAGCCGTGCTGTTTCTTGCATCATTCCTGCAGAAAAAGTTATCTCTTTCTGCCAGAGTGACAAGAAAAATTATTCATATAAGTGTCTCCCATTGGTGGTTCATTCTGTTGGCATTCTTTGATTCTTTTTTTTGTGCCGTCATTGGACCAATTTCCTTTATCCTTATAAATTCAGCATCCTACTGGTATCATCTCATGCCCTCCATGGAACTTGCTGAAAACAGAAAAAACCTCGGTACAGTTTATTTTCCTATTTCATTGTTGGCCTTGGTTATTCTCGGCTATCAGGGAAGTGTGCCGCTCTTTGCCGGCGGAGTAGGAATTCTTATCATGGGATATGGAGACGGCTTTGCGTCCCTCTTCGGCCAGAAATTCGGCAAATTTAATTTTCCTGTCTGGGGCGGCATAAAGAGCATTCTTGGAACCATGCTGATGTTTTTCATGAGTTTTCTGGTGGTTGTCATCATGACGGTCTGGTTCGGCCCGTCCATGACGACGGAGAAATTAGTTCTCCAAGCGGCGGGGATTGGTCTTGCTGCGGCGATTATTGAACTGATTACGCCTTTCGGTCTCGATAATATTACAGTCCCTATAGGAACAGCTTTACTGTATACTTTTTTTATTATATAAATACTGGCACAAAGCATAAAGATGAGCTTTGTCTATTTGATTTTTTTGTGAAACTGCAGTTTATGCATCAATAGAGCAGCTATAAAGCCTGTAACAGCGGCTTAACTTGAAAGCGGTATCATGATGATATTTCTGCAGTCCTCTCACTAAGAATTGTGCCGCCATGGAATTTGCCCCAGCGCGGAGAATATGCCTATCTAATGCTTCGGAGGTTGTGATCTTGACTTTTTCACTATGGTCTTTTCTCATAGCAGCAGTTTTCAATGGATTTGCAGCATATGCAGCTTTGATCAGAGGATCTGTAAGCTTTAGCGGTGCCGTGGCTGGGACAATTGTAGGTGCAGGGATTCTTTCTGCAGGTGGTTTTTTTCTCTGGGCAATACTGATAATCTTTTTTGTATCCTCCTCACTGCTCAGCCGGATTGGTAAAGCTCGGAAAGCTGCTTTAGAGATTATTCATAAAAAAGGCAGTGAGCGAGATGCCGTACAGGTCTTTGCAAACGGTGGTGTTGGATTAGCAGGAGCTCTATTATTCGGCTTTACAGGTAATGAACTTTTCTGGTGTGCTTCAGCCGCATCTCTGGCCGCTGCCGCGGCAGATACATGGGCTAGTGAACTGGGTGTTCTCAGTAAAAAGCCTCCGGTTTCCATAAAGAATTTTAAGACAATAGTACCCGGAGTTTCAGGCGGAGTGAGCTGGCTGGGAACTTCAGCAGCCTTCGGCGGAGCAGCCTTGGTAGGCTTAATCTTCGGTTTTGGTTCATTGTTTATCATCGGGGGCTCTTTGGAACTCTTATGGGGCATGCTTGCAGTGACTCTCTGCGGTTTTTCAGCCTCCTTTGTTGACAGTATCCTGGGGGCGACACTGCAGATTCATTACTACGATGAGAAAGAGCAGAGTATTACTGAATTTTCAGTCAAGGATGGAAGACCCATGAAGTATTATCAGGGAATTCGCTGGATCGATAATGATGCAGTTAATTTCATCAGTACCCTCTTTGCTGCAATGGCTGCGGGACTCATTCATTATCTGTTAATTTGAAGAATACAAAAAACCTGCTGAGCTGTAAAAAATTCCATCCCTGCATCCCAAATCTCCCCCAAACAGGCCTCCGCCGAGCTCACAGTCCCACGCTCCGGACCCACGACACCCAGCAGCCGTCAAGATCCCGAGATGCTCACATGTACCGAACAGCCCTGATGCAGTGCTCAAGCCGCCATGAACTTCGGATTGTAGGGATTCCCAGTGCCCTCCGGGGTCTCAAACTCCCGCAGCCAGGCCCGTCTCTGCGTCTCAGAGAGGTTCTGCTGCTCCCGTGAGAACCAGGCCCGCCGCGTAAAGAGCCC
>JAIPFS010000105.1 GCA_021736545.1 Spirochaetia bacterium
TTGCCTATGGAGCTTCAAAATTTGCTGTTATCGGCATGACGCAGACAGCAAGCAAGGATCTTGCTCCCTATGGAATCAGGGTTAATTCAATTTCCCCGGCGTTTATGGGACCAGGGTTTATGTGGGATCGTCAGGTAGAGCTTCAATCCAAGGCCGATTCACAGTACTTCTCCTCGGATCCGAAAATTGTGGAAAAAGAGATGATTGGTCAAGTTCCTATGAGAAGATATGGGGATATCAGAGAGATACCAGGTACCGTTGCCTATTTGATGAGTGATGATTCCAGCTATGTAACAGGTGTAAATATCCCCATATCCGGGGGTATCTAAAGGTCCCATGCCCGAACAAAATAGTTAAAAGTTCTTAATGAGGAGTTAATTATGAAACAGCAGAAATCGATACTTGATAGATTTAGTCTGCAGGGGAAAACAGCCCTGGTGACTGGAGGCGCCCAGGGGATCGGCAGAAGTTTCTGTCTTGCTTTGGGAGAAGCCGGAGCGAATGTTGCAGTGGTAGATGTAAATGAAGAAGCTGCAGGTTCAGTTGCTGAGGAACTTAAGGAAAGCGGTGTTGATTCTTTTCCAATTAAAACAGATGTGACAGCCCCTGAAGCGGTTGAAGAGATGGTCAGGAAAATTGTTGAAAAGTGGGGATCTTTGACCATAGCATGTAATAATGCCGGTATGGGGAAATGGCATGATGCTATAGATATGGATTTCTCTGAATGGCAGAAAATTATGCATCTTAACCTCGATGCAGTGTTTCTCTGTGCACAGCAGGAAGCTAGAGTAATGAAAAAAGCAGGCTACGGAAAGATAATTAATACAGCTTCCATGTCTGCCCACATTTCAAATACTCCGCAGAATCAATGTACATATAATGCATCAAAAGCTGGGGTTCTGCACCTGACGAGAAGTCTGGCGGCTGAATGGGCTCCCTTTGGAATCCGTGTTAACAGTATCAGCCCGGGATATACACGGACAATGCTGGTTGAGAAACTGCTGGAAACTCCTGAAGGAAAGAGCATACTGCCTAAATGGCTGGAAAAAATTCCTTTGAATAGAATGGCTGAAACTGATGATCTTCAGGGAGCTGCTGTCTACCTCGCTGCACCTGTATCTGATTACATGACAGGAGCCGATATGCTTATTGACGGTGGTTACTGCTGCTGGTAGGGTATTCATATATGCTGATACAACATATAAGCTGATACAAACTGATTTTATGCTGAGGCAGCAAACAAGCATAATCAGCATAGTCTCTAATTTTACTGTAAAGAGGAGCGGAAACATATAGATGGTTTCTTTAGGTATTGATATTGGCACAACAAACGTTTCAGTAACGGCCCTGGATCTCGATACTGGTGAAATTCTGGAAAGCTATTCGAGACCAAATAAGAGATTAGCTTCAGATGACGAATACGCCTATCTTCAGGATCCCCATGTCATAGAAGAGTCAGTACGTCTTCTGCTCTCAAAGATAAAAACTCCCTGCCGCTCTGCGGCTGTGACCGGGCAGGTTCATGGTATCCTCTATTATGATAGTAACGGATCAGCCATTTCCCCGCTCTATACATGGCTGGACAGACGGGCTGCTGAAGTGATAGATGGGGAGAGTCCCCAGGACCGTCTGAAACGCATAACCGGGACAACTATGCCGCCGGGTTACGGACTGCTCACTCATTACACAAACTCATTGATTAATGAAGTTCCTAATGAGGCCGTCGGTATGACTGGTATACTTGAATACATTACTGGCCGACTGATCGGAAAAACTCTGGATAAAGCTGACTCCAGCTGTATATCGCTCTTCGGTGCCTATGATTCCGTAGGGCTGCAGAATGACCAGAAAGTGCTGCAAGAAGTCTTCAGTAAACGAAGTCTTAAATTTCCTGGAACTGCTGAACCCTTTGAAAAAGCGGGGGATTTTGCAGAGCATATTGGTGAAGGCCTCAGGCAAGTTCCTTTTGCTTATCCGGTGGGTGATAACCAAGCCGGTTTTTTCGGTCTTGTATCAAAACCGGAAACCAGCTGTCTTATCAGTATCGGAACCAGCGGACAAATATCGCTTTTCAGTCCATCGACTGAATGTCCTGTGTCCATGGAACTGCGGCCTTTCTTCGGGCAGGGCTATCTGCATGTCGGTGCTTCCCTGAGTGCCGGAAAATCATATGAGGTGCTGAAGGATTTTATCAAATCCATATATGAGCAGGCAGCAGGCTCGGAAGTTGCGGATGAGAAGGTTTTTGATCTGATGAAAGATTCAGCTCATGAGCTCGATCTGAAAGAAGCCGCGTCCCTCAAGGTTACCACCAAATTTAATGGAACACGAAGGGAACCTGACGTGAGAGGGGCAATAGAAAATATCTCCTTCAATAATCTCAAACTAGGAAATCTTGTTCAGGGAACAGTGGATGGTATCATTCGTGAACTGCATGATTATACCTATGATCTCGGCAGTTTATTCAGTCCTGTGCAGCAGATTATTGCTGCAGGAAGTTCAGTACGGAAAAATGAACTCTTTTCAGAAGCCCTGGAGAAACAATTTGGACTGCAGACGATAATAGCTGATATTGATGATGGAGCAGCGATGGGCGCTGCTCTCATTGGGGCTGTTTCGGCTGAACTGATTGACGTTGAGACTGCGCAATCCCTGGTTGAAAAAATTGTAGGCACTGCATAGGGGTGAAGATATGCTTAAGCGAGAAAGCTGTTTAAAAGGAGTTTTGCAGAAAATTTCTTTTTTTCTGGTGCTTGTACTTTTTGTCTGTGGAGGGGATTTATCTGCTGAAGAGACAAACAGTGAAAATATCGAAAACGACACAAGTGAGTCTGTTTCGAGTTCAGAAGAGAAAATTATAAATGAAGAGGCAGAATCCCAGGATAATGAGGAAAAGATGCTGGTCCCTGAAAAGGAGGCGGCCCCAGCAGGAACAGAAACCGCAGCAGTTTTCCAGGGAGAAGAAAAGGAAGAGAAGACGGAAGATTCTCTGCAGAATTTAAGGCGCGGCTGGTCATTCAGTCTCCCTGTGAATCCATTTTCACTGGAAGATATCAAGCTTTTGAGCGGAGGTTTAGCTGCTGAATTAGATTTTTCTCAGCGAATAACTTTTACCGGTAATGCCCAGTTTTCTCTGACCACCTTTTTTTCAATTTTTGGAAATTCAAAAACTATTATCTATATACCAGTAAGCGCCGGTGCAAAATATTACATTACTGAAGATTCAGAGGCTTGGTTTGCCGGAGCCGAATTGCTGGGAGCTATGATAACAAAAGTTACTGCATCTTCCGACTCTACATTTGATACAAATTTTACCTTTGGGATGACTCCCCGAGGGGGATATACCTTAAAAATGGATGATATGAAGTGGGATGTCGCCTTTGAGCTGCCGATAATCTTCGACTTTGCGGGTAAAACAAAACTGATCCCGCAAATATCTCTACGCCTGCTTAAATGAGATTAATTATCAAATAAAAATCAGATCCGTGCTGACTTTTTTTTTAAAACATGCTATATAACTGAGTATGAAAACTTATCTATCGTGTATACCATGTTTTTTTCAGCAGGTGCTTCAAGCCGGTGAGATGGCGGGTCTCTCTCAAACCCAAATAAAAGATATTATGAACTCAGTAGGAGATGAACTCAAACATTTCTCCATGCAGGAAACACCTCCGTCCATGGCAAAGAAAATTCAGAAGATGTTAGCTGAAAGCATCGGAAATCAGGATCCATACAAAAAAGTAAAGGATCAGAGCAATGAAAAAGCTCTGTCAGTATATCCCGAACTCAAGAGAATTGTCGCTGAATCGGATGATAAGCTCCTGACTGCAGTGGAATTAGCCTGCGCAGGAAATATCATTGATTACGGCGTATTCAATAGCGGTCTGGATGTGACTAAAGAGATAATGGATATAATCGGTCAGGAGAACGAATCTATTGCCCATGAAAACAGTGAACTCTTTGCCTATAAAGATTTCAGGGAAAAGCTCGCATCCATCAGCAGTATGATTTATGTTGGAGACAATACCGGTGAAATTGTTTTTGATCGTGTGCTGATCGAAACCATAGCTGAACTGTATCCATCAGTAAAAATCTATTTTGCAGCCCGCGGAAAACCCATCCTCAATGATTGTCTTGTTGAAGATGCTTACGCCTGCGGACTTGATAACACAGCTGAGATTGTATCTTCCGGGGTCGGTTCCCCTGGACTTATTCTTGAGGATGCAAGTGATGAATTTAAAGAGTTGTTTTTTAATGCGGACATGATTATCAGCAAAGGGCAGGGGAATTATGAGGCCCTTTCCGGAACTGAAGCTCCTATTTTCTATCTGCTTATTACAAAATGTAAAGTGATAGCCCAGGATATCGGCAGTGAAATACGTGATCTCATTTTGCGGCATGATGGAAACCTGTAAAACCTTAGACAACTGATGCAGCAGCGGCACTCTGATTAATGTAGTTGATTTTAATTGAAGCGAGTGGAAAGGGAACAGATTGATACCTCCAATTTGGGATTCTGGGTAATCTAAGTTGCTGAATTATGCTATACTGAATATACAGTATGGAATAAAAGGAGTGTTTATGGCTACACCGCACATAGAAGCACAGGAGCACGAAATTGCAGATTCTGTTCTGCTTCCCGGCGATCCGCTGCGGGCAAAGTATATTGCTGAAAAGTATCTTGAAGGACCGGTGAAATTCAATTCAGTTCGAAATATGCTGGGCTATACTGGAACCTGGAAGGGAACGAAGGTATCTGTCATGGGTACAGGTATGGGAATTCCCTCACATGCAATTTATGTTGAAGAACTATGCAGATTTTATCGGGTAAAAAAACTCATCAGACTTGGATCCTGCGGAGCAATTCAAAAATTTATCCATCTCCGGGATATTATTCTTGCCATGAGCGCCTGCACCGACTCTTCTCTGAATACGGTTCGTTTCAAGGGTGCCGATTATGCTCCCACAGCAAGTTTCTCACTATTGTACAAAGCCTATGAAACAGCTGGACGAATGCAGCTTAAACCGCATGTAGGTTCCGTACTGAGCACCGATCTGTTCTACTCCGACGAGGAAAGTCTTCCCTGGCAGAAATGGGCAGAATACGCAGTTTTAGGTCTGGAAATGGAAGCTGCCGCCCTGTATACCATTGCAGCAAAATACGGTGCAGAAGCACTCGCCGTACTTACTGTTTCTGATTCTATCCCCGCCGGTGAGACCACCAGTTCAGAAGAAAGAGAGAAAACATTCACTGATATGATGGAGTTGGCATTGGAAACATTGATTTTTTAATTAGTATTCTAAAAAAAATATATTGAATAGAAAAAAATTATAAAAAATAAATTCATGTAATAAAAAGAATAAATTTCATGTCCTTGAAAAGTTTTCTGAAAAGTGCAATGATATATATAGAAACCTAAAGGAAGGTATGCTGATATGTACATATGTTTAGTAAATATACATGGACTTTTAAGAAGTGAAAACATAGAGATGGGCAGGGATGCCGATACTGGAGGACAAACCAGATATGTTCTGGAAATGGTAAAAGAACTCTCCACTCACAAAGACGTAACGATTGATATAATGACCAGACGCATACAGGACAAACGCGTCTCCAACGATTACAGCAAGAAGTTTGAAGAGATTTCGGATAACTGCAGAATTGTGCGCTTAGCTTGCGGCGGAAAAAAATATGTACGTAAGGAGAGGCTCTGGCC
>JAIPFS010000106.1 GCA_021736545.1 Spirochaetia bacterium
GTTTTATCGAAATGGACTTATAGGAGGATGTATGAACAAGAATAATTCAAATTATCACAGCCAGGATGACATATACCCTAAGTTATCACAGCTTCATGATACACTGCTTCCGACTTTACAAAATAACCTTCCCGCTCATGAAGAAGTTGTAAAGAGCTTCAATTCCATGATTCTTTCCTCCTCCGGGTGGCGGAAGGTTTTTGCCGCAGAAGGCGGGGAAGAAAGTAAAACCGCAGATATCACTCCAGCGGACAGTATAATAAGTGCTGCTGCCGCTCTGACCTTTCTTGAGTTCATTTCAGAAGCGGCAGATAAGGGCTTGGATGATTTCTCTTTCTCATCTTCCGGAGATTCGTCTTCCGGAGATTCGTCTTCCGGAGATTCGTCTTCCGGAGATTCATTGAGCAGCGGAAAAAGAACTGTAGTAATTGCATCTGACTCCCGGTATACAGGATCGGCTATCGCCTACTCTATGACAGCTATTGCAGCTTCTTTATCATGGAATATCCGATATCTTGGTATTTGCACGATTCCGGAAGTCCTGGCTTACAGTAATCTTGACTATGACATTGACTGCTTTATCTATATTTCAGCCAGTCATAATCCAATCGGCCATAATGGCTTGAAGTTTGGAACACGGCAGGGAGTAATTGGAGGGAAACACTCGGAAGTACTTATAGAAAACATGAAAACCTATATTCATGATCCCTCTTCAGTAAAGCGTATTGCTTCTGCGCTGAGCAGCAATGACCGGAATGTATTTGCTGATCTTGATGCAGAGAGAGAACAGTTTTCTGTACTGTCAAAGGATGCTTATCGTCAGTTTATTGGGATGACCGCATCCAGCAGTTTATGTGTATGCAACCAGGATGCTGTCTATAATAAGATTCGTGAATATACAGAGAACAGCGGGCTGGGTCTTGTTATTGATTTCAACGGCAGTGCCAGGACAACGTCGATAGATACTGAGCTCCTTTCATCTCTGGGAATTTCTGTGAAGACGCTCAATGATAAACCTGGAGAAATTGCTCATAGAATTGTACCGGAAGGTTACAGCCTTGAACCATGTAAGCAGGCATTGGAGGAGGCTTATGAGCAGGATCCTTCATTTCTTTTTGGTTACGTTCCGGATAATGACGGTGATCGGGGAAATATTGTTTATATGAATGAATCGGAAGGCAGAGCAGAAATTCTGGAAGCTCAGCAGCTCTTCTCCCTGATTGTCATGATAGAACTGGCTTTTCTCAAGCGCGAAGAGATCATCACAAATTCTTCTGCCTCTTCCACAGCAGGAAAGTTTCTTGCAGATACTTCTGCATCAGCAGTGAAAAAGAAGAAAATGGATGCAGTTGTGGTGAATGGACCTACATCAATGAGGGTAGAAGAGATTGCTTCAGCCTTCGGCACCGAGGTGTTCCGCACCGAAGTTGGTGAAGCAAATACGGTTATTCGTGCTAAAGAACTTCGAGAAAAGGGGTATCGAGTACGTATACTCGGAGAAGGTTCAAACGGTGGAAACATAAGCCATCCTGCTGTAGTCCGTGATCCGCTTAATACGGTGATGGCGCTTATTAAATTGACTGCTCTTCGGGATGAAAAACAGATACCCGGGATTTTCCATATTTGGTGCTCAGCCAAAGGCGCAGAAGATGCCTACAGTGATTATTTTCTTTTTGAAGATGTCCTTTCAAGCCTTCCGGCTTATTCGACTACTAGCGCTTATGAAGATAGGGCAATTCTGAGAATCAAATCATCAAATCAGGCTGAATTGAAAAAAGCTTATGAAAAACTTTTTCTTGAAACCTGGGATATTGATAAAGATGATTTTTTTGCTTCACTTGGAATCAGCTCCTGGGAAGAGATTAATTATGAAGGTACTAGATCGATACCAGGCTTCGGCCCCGAATACCGCAGTTCTCCGGAAAAGGGCGGTTTGAAAATTGTTTTTTATGATTACAACGGAGCGGCTGCTGCCTATATTTGGATGAGAGGTTCCGGGACAGAGCCTGTTTTCCGTGTTCTTGCAGATTCTCGGGGTGCTGATGGAAATCGGGAAGAGAAGCTATTGGAGTGGCATAAAAAATTAATTCAGCAAGCTGATGCTGCAGCTGCGGCTTCGGCTGTATAAGAGACAGCAAGTTCAGTTTAAACTCTATTCTTCCTGTTTTTTGTTGACGCCGAAGGTTTATCGGCCTAAAATGAGTTCAAAATTAGTTACAAGCTGTAACATTTATTGCAGCATTTGGAGTCGATGATGGCAGAAACGAAATCCTTCAGAAGAGAAAAGACCCTGGGGACATGGAACTATATCGCCTATGGTTCTGGTGATATGTACGGCGGAGGTTCTTTTTTTATTGTAAGTACATTCGCCATGTATTTTCTGGTAAATGTTGTCGGCTTGAATCCTTTTCTTGCTGGGCTTATACCAGGGCTGGGAAAAATCTGGGATGCCCTTTCCGACCCCCTTATGGGATACATTTCTGACCATACAAGATCTCGCTTTGGTAGAAGAAGAATTTTTTTCCTCATTGGTGTAATCCCAATAATTGCAACTTTCAGTTTGATTTGGTTCTCAGTCTCTTTTGATAGCCAGTTAGCCATTTTTCTATACTATTTCTTCACCTATATCCTCTTTTATACAACGACTACTATGGTGATGGTTCCCTATTTTGCACTGAGTGCTGAAATTACAAAGGATTTTAAGAAGAGGAATCGTTTAACCGGCTTTAGAATGGGCTTTTCTATGTTCGGTACCCTTCTAGCTGGAGTTGCAGTGCAGCCGATAATTGATGCTTTCAGTACAGCACAGACTGGCCATTTAGTTATGGGGATTATTTTCTCAGTTGTTTTTGCAGTGCCGTGGATATTTGTTTTCTTAGGAACCTGGGAATATCCTGTTAGTATTCCTAAAACTGCCGGCGGGAAATTGGATATTTTTAAAAACTTTAAAACAATTTTTGAAAACAGGGCATTCCGCATACATATCGCTATGTATATCTGTTCCTATGCAGCTATGGATATTATGATGGCATGGCTGAAATTCTATCTGCAGGATTATCTGAACAAGCCGGGTTTTATAACCCTCGGACTCGGAACGATACTTATCACCCAGATTGCTGCTCTTCCTGTCTATGTCAGACTTGCCAACACCAGGGGCCATGCCTTCGCCTACAGAACCGGACTAATTATTTGGACTGCTGCAATTTTTTTCATGTACTTTCATGGAAATGAAACAAGCTTTCTTATCCTGACTATTAACTGTTTCTTTATTGGAGCCGGTTTATCCGCGGGAGTTGTTATACCCTTTCAGCTTCTTCCGTTTATTGTTGATGTAGATGAACTGATGACTGGTGAAAACCGTGCCGGCACCTATTCAGGGGCTATGACTCTGCTGCGTAAACTTATCCAGGGTGCACTTGTTCTGCCCCTTTTAGGGCTGCTGCTGAACATTATCGGCTATGTTTCCCACTCCACTGATACGACTGTTATACAATCATCTGCAACAATACAGTCTCTGCGTATACTGTTTGTCCTGCTGCCGATTATTTTTATGGTCACAGGTATTTTTGTTTCAAAAAAATTCATCCTCACACCCCAGAATCATAAAAAACTAAAAACCCTGACGAAAGATTTTGATGATGGTAAAAGAGCTGAGCAATGCAGTCAGGAAGAAATCTCTCTCTGTAAGAATCTTACCGGTGAAACTCCGGAGAAACTGAAAAGATTCAGCTGATAATGGATGCATTGAGAAATTGATGGTGGTATAATTTTACTATCATTTTCTCAGGGGGAAACTATGTATCGTCGAATGAATTTAAATGAAATAAAACTTGAATATGAACATATTAATCAAATAAAAAGGGCTATTCCGGATCTCAAAATAGATGATTTCGATATTAATAATGATGGTATGTTCAATGATATAATCATCATAAATCAGGATCGGATTTTTCGATTCCCAAAATTTGATTGGATACTGGAACAAATGGATCAGGAGAAAAAATGCCTGAGTCTGCTTGAAGATATATCCGAAATGTCTGTGCCTCGGTGGACTTCTTATGGGAATTTTGTCGGCTATGAACGAATTCCGGGAGAACCGCTTTCCCGCAGCATCATCCTGTCTCAGCCAAAAAATATCCAGAAAAAATGGGCGAAGCAGCTGGCGCTTTTCTTAAAACAGATGCACAGTATTCCCAAAGAACATATCCAGCAAAAAGGCATAGAACGTTCCCTTACCTACCACACATACAATGACTGGCTTATTCTCTTTGATGAAGTTCAGCAGGAGCTGTACCCCTACCTGAATAATTATACCCAGCAGCGGATAGAAGAGTTATTTCATCATATCATAGGGGACAATACGTTTATGGATGCTGAAGAAGTCCTTGTTCATGGAGATCTTCAGGCATATCATATTCTCTATTCCCCTTCAGAAAAAGATATCACTGGGATTATAGATTTCGGAACAGCAGGCCTTGGTGATCCAGCTAACGATATCGCAACTATTATGAACCAGTACGGAGAGAGTTTTACCGCTCTCATGAGTGATTATTACCCGGAAATTCATGCAATGGCAGATAGAGCTCGTTTCTGGGCTATGACTTTTGACTTGCAGTGGGCTTTAGGCGGCTTACGCACACAAAACCCTTCCTGGCACTTTGCACATTTTGGGAATGCTCTGGATATCTCTCCCATCGGCAGTAAACTCAGTATTACTGGTTCTGGAGTCCGGCAATAGCTGCCCCAATAATCGGAGAATTCGCGATATGCACCATCTCATAGTAGCGCTTATGTTTTTGCGTCAAGAATTCATTCATATAGCGGCAGGTATATTTTTTAAGATTATGTGTTTTATAAAAAGTTGTCCCATCAGCATTTATACAGACCGGAAACTTTTCGTGAGTACCTTTACCGCTTTTTATAACCGCCGCTGACAGATTTACTGCGGTAAGTTTAGCCGCCCTTTCTATAAGCTTATCACAAATATGGTACAAGGCTTTTCGATACTCTGTTGCCGACCCCGAACACGCATTAGCTAAGGGTGAATCTGCTTCAGGATCATGGAGAAATGTATCCATGGCAACAGTATCAAGAGTTTTGATACTTTTTATATTTTTTGCTGTATTTTCATCCAGAAGATCTGCGGCAATTTTTTTCAATACAAAGAGAATATAGGGTCCGAGATAAGCGCCGGAAACAATTTTTTCAAAATGATACGTACCGGAGGCCTCGGTTGTTTTGTAAAAAGCTTTATCAATTTTGCTGAGCTTAATGTCAAACCCGCCGCTTTCTATATTCACTACTTGATGTGTGTATGAAACATCCTTAAGATCAGCCTTTGTGATGTTCGAGTTTTCCTCTATGTAACAAGTGTTTGTACCAGTACCAAGAATAAATCCGATATAACTGCTGTAGCGATGTTCTTCTGCTGATGCTTTACCGGAAAGCAGTGTTGCAACGGTATCGTTCAGGACTGTCAAATTCCATTCAGCATCAGGAAATCTTGATTCAGCCTCAAGCAGAAAGTTTTTCCCGATCAACTTGCCGATCACTTCAGAGGCTTTAATTTCCTTTGAAAAATGCAGAAGGATACCATCTCTTTCAGGTGTAATTTTAGTCGGATACGAGAAACAGAAGCCGATATTACTGCTGTCCATGAGTATTTCTTCGGAAAAGTTCACCATCTTGGAGAAAAAATCTTTTGCCG
>JAIPFS010000107.1 GCA_021736545.1 Spirochaetia bacterium
GAAGCGCTGCACGAATTCTGAGAAATAATTCCTGGAAATTAAAAGGTTTGGTTATATAATCATCAGCTCCACCTTCAAGTCCGTTAATTTTATCTTGCTCTTCAGATTTTGCACTTACCATAATAACAGGTATATTCCATGTACTGGGATTTGATTTCAACTGTCTGCAAACTTCAATACCGTCGATCTCAGGCATCATAACATCAAGCAGGATAACATCAGGATGCTCTTGCTGGGCTGCTTCAAGTGCTTCTTTACCATTGTAAGTACAGATGCTTGTGTAGCCTTGAGTACGAACATTAATATCAAGCATTTGTACAATGTGTTCTTCGTCATCAACAATTAATACACGTTTACCCTCAGATAATTCTTCCATGGAGCTATCATCCTTTTTATGCAAGTTTAGTCTCATAGTATAAAGTATGAAGTTCACATACGTCTAGTTTAACTCACTCCCCCTTAACTGGATCAGGGTGTTATTGTTGATGCGTGTGCATCAGCAATGCGGTTCCTTCGGCATCAGCAATGCAGTTCCTTCGGCATCAGCCATCTGTAAAGACAGGTTCGAGGCTTACAGAAAAATCAGCAGCTGAAAAGATAACAGCAGCTGAAAAAGATAACAGCGGCGGAAAAAGATAACCAGCGCAGCTTATCTATGCCAACATCCCGATTGCAATATTACGTTCACTTTCAACATCAAACAAAACATATTTTTTAGCATGAAAAGCTATCTTTACTTTATTTCCAATCTTGAAATCTACCCCGCCGAAAACGACACAGGTAAGAATAAGTCCATGGATATCAAGCTTTACAATAGTTTCCATTCCCGAGGGTAGTGTTGAATATACCGCTGCTTCAATAATTCCATCATCAGAAATTTCAATATCCTCGGGACGAATACCGAGATACAATTTCTTCTCTTTTGGTATGGTAATACTGGATGTTACTGGAGTGAAAAGCAGTTTTATATATTTACTGTTAAGTTTTATCTCATCAAGATTAACCTGTTCTCCAGTCATCTCCAGCATATTGATATTCGGACTACCGACAAAATCTGCCACAAAATAATTTGATGGATTATGATAAATATCCAAAGGCGGTTCATACTGCTGCAGCAGCCCCTCTTTCAGTAGACAGATCTTTGACGAAAGCGTCATTGCCTCCAGCTGATCATGAGTAACATAGACAAATGTTGAACCAGTCTCGACATGCAGGCGTTTAAGCTCAGTCCTCATTTCCATTCTCAGTTTTGCATCAAGATTACTTAGCGGCTCATCCATAAATAGAATTTTTGGACCTGTAGCCAAAGTCCTTGCTATAGCCACTCTCTGCTGCTGTCCGCCAGATAATTCGGATGGGTACCTATCATGGAATTCGGAAATCTTGAGCATTGTAAGGAGTTCTTCAACCCGTGTTCGAATACGCTCTTTATCCCATTTGAGGTTCTCCAAACCAAAAGCAATATTTTTATACACTGTCATATGCGGCCAAAGTGCATAATTCTGAAATAGAAATCCAACATTTCTTTTATCTGGGGAAATATCAATACCCTGATCAGCAGAAAAAACACATGTATCATCTATATAGATATTTCCTTCTGTCGGGGTCTCTAATCCAGCTATCATTCTTAAGGTAGTTGTTTTGCCGCAGCCTGAAGGACCAAGCAGGGTGACAAATTCTCCGTCCTGAATTTCAATATTCAGATCATCAACAGCAACAGCTTTGCCAAAACGTTTCGTTACATGATTTAATCGTATATGCGGCATCCTACTGCCCTCCTATTCCTTTGTCGATTGATGCTCCTGTTACTTTGTTTACCACTACATTACTGGTAACAACAAAGAGAACGATGAGCAGATTAATAGCGTTTGCATATTGGTTCCAGCCTTTCTCATTATATTGGAACAGCATGGTTGTCAAAATCCGTGTTGAGGGAGTAACAAGAAGGATAAACAGAGAAAGTTCCCTCATGCATGAAATAAAGGGAAGAAGATATCCTGAAAGAAAACTTGATTTCTGGATCGGAATGATTATTCGCATCATCCTTTTTCCCCAGCTGATACCTTGTATGATTCCTGCCTCCTCTATTTCATTACTTAATTGATGCATGGCTCCGACACTTGCTCGAGATGCAAAAGGAAGATACTTTACTGACCCCACTAAAACGAGTAATGCGAATGTTCCATATAATGGAGGAATAAATCCTCTTCTTACGGCGAACATTGAGAGATAAATTGCTCCAAATGCCATACTCGGCATAAGATACGGAAAGAAAGCAAGATTGTTTACCATTGTGGAAAGTTTGGTATTTTTCTTTTTGACTATGGCATAACCGGCAAGAATCCCTACGGAACCAGAAATAAATGCAACTAAGACAGACAGGCGAACACTATTCCATAATCCACGATAAATTGCAGGATTACGAAGTATACCCGGCTCGCTATTGGCAATTTCAGGACTGCCTTTTCCCACCCAGAAAACCGTTGAAAGATTATCAAAAGAATAATTTCCCGGTTCCATGATAAATGATTCAAGAGCAAAAGAAAGAAGCGGTACAATACACACAATTATAACAAATGCCATGAGAAAAACTGATATAGGCATGCGTAACGATCGAAGCTTTATTAATGCAATATTTGAACTTTTACCGGTAATTGTGGTAAATGATTTTCGTTTCCCTATAATTCTTTGATTTATACCGAGAATCATGATGCCGATGGCAATCATGATGAGTGCCATGATGTATCCGTAGCCCGGGTTAAGGCCATTCAGAGTTCTGTACATTTGCGTTGTCAGCACTTGAAACCGTACAGAAGTTCCAAGAAAAGCTGGTACGGCAAAAGCACTCATTGCACTTGAGAACACGAGTAGAAATGTAGAGAGCATGGCAGGTAGTACGATTGGAATTGTTATTTTTCTCATGATCTTCATTCGCCCGGCTTTAAGAATCACTGCTGCTTCTTCGAGGTTCGCATCCATATTACGAAGGATCCCCCCAACAAGAATATACGCAAAGGGAGCATAATGCAGCCCGAGTACTACAACGATAGGAAAAAAACCGTAGGCAAACCAGTTTGCTGTTTCAATTCCAGTAAGTGCTGTAAATATTCCCGGAGCACCGCCTACTAATGAATTCTTAAAAAAATTCAGCCAGGCCATGGCCAATGTCCAGGAAGGCATGATATAGGGAAAAATAAAGAGGGTTGATATTATTCCCTTGTACCGCATATTTGTACGGGTAACAAGCCAGGCAACCATACCTCCAAGGGTAATGGCAATGAAGCAGGTGCCGAAGGCTACATAAATCGTATTCAGAAATGGCTCATAGAATATTTTCCTGCTTGCTGAAGAAAAAAGTACTTTAGTCCAGTGATATAAGGTAAAATCTCCAACCTGTGATCCCTTCACCCGCATTAGTTCAGCCTGATGTACGGTGAAAGTATCAAGTATGATCGTAATCATAGGAATAACTGTGAGGTATATCAGGATAAAAGCAAGTGAGACTAGAATAATGTTATGCGGCTTTTTTATGAATGTTTTAAACCTGTTTTTTGTATTCACAATAGGTAATCCTCGACGTCTAAGTCGTATTTTGAATCTGCTTATGCAGATCTCATAGTTAATGATGCCAATGATGCAAATGATAAAAATTATACAAATGATGCCAATGATGCAAGAATTCTATAGTAAAACAGCAGTTGAAACAGCAGTTGAAACAGCCGGAACTATTTCAACTGCATCCCAGCAGAATACATGTATTTGATATTAATAATCACGCTTGATCATTTTTTCTATACATGTTTTAGTAAATATAATTTAGTAAATATACTCGTTTAGAAATTCTTCAACATTGGCTCTGTTTTCAAAACAGTATGCAGGGTCTTCTTCAACAAGAATATCAACCCAAGTTGTCATAGGATAATCGCCTTCCTGAATAGGAACATTCGGATTTGAGGAATATGTTCCCATATCTGAACTCCAAGGTTGAAATCCTTCTTCTGTTAAGAGATATTCAATAAAGAGTTTAGCTGCATTCGGATGTCTGGCATTGGTACTCATGAGCAGATAAATTGGATAGTAAAATCCGGAAAATGGTTTCATATCCATTATCGGCTGTAAAGCAAGATTTTTGCTTTCTACATAGCGAAGTTTTGAAAAAACAAACAACCCGGCATTATTTTTCTTGTTCTGGCCCTTGATCCCGATACTTTCAGCTGTTTTTGTATCAGAGGTAGTAATAACTAATTCGTTTTCAAATATAGCTTTAATCCACTCGTAACCCGCATTTGGTGTTGTAAGGCTTATTTCTTCGCCAAAATAATCTTTGTAAGCATCCGCAATTTGTTCAGCTATCTCAGGTTTAGTTACCATGGTCATAAAATTAGCATTTACACTTTCTTGAAAGGGATTCTTGAATTGAAAATTACCAGCCCATTCGGGAGTCGTGATTTCCCAAATATTTGTAAAGGGGCTTTCCGTAGATAGTTCATTATTGAAGATGAATAATTTGTTTATGAAGGACATAACAAGTGGATTTTGGAATTTTTCCGGAATAACAGTTTTCATTGATTCAGGAACATAATTATAGAGGTAGTTCAGATTGATTAGCTCACCCATTACTCTTCCACCATCCTGAGCAATTACAAAGTCTGCACCTGCTGCTCCTGTACTTCCTTCTTTTGATACTTTTTCAATCAATTCAAAGTCTTTTAAATTAGTATCTACTACTTCAATACCATATTTTTCTTCAAAACCTACAGCTGCCTTTGCAATTCTGCTTGTAATTGAATAAACGACAACTTTACCTTCTTCCTGAGCGGCTGCAACCAGCTCTTCATGAGTTTCCGGGGTTTCAGGAAGTGCAGGTTCAGCAGTTTTTTCCTGTGATCCAGCTGCGAAAATCATTGCACTTGCTGTCAACATAGCACAGAACACCATAGATAAAACGCGAAGTTTCTTTTTCATTCTCTTCTCCTTTATTTGGTTTTTGTAAGATCGTTCTTAAAATATATCTTCACACTCTGTAGCTTGTTTCTAGTGAAGAATATTAGTAAGCAGTAATAATGTGTTAAATGTTAAAATTTCTTAACATATAACTTATTTATGTTAAGCTCTCTTAACAGGTTTTGTCAATGAAAAATTTCAAATATTTTCCTTATCCTGCACAAGGTCAAGGTTTGGATTTTTTCTCCGAGACCAAATCCACAATTTTTTATTTTTTTTAACGGCGCTTTTTCCACAGAAATAGCATGAAAAAAGATGCGTAGAAAAAGCATCTGCTGCTGTAATTTCTTCCCGCCACATCTCTTTGCAGCATAAAAAAATTCACCACGTGTATACTTGGCAGCAGTTCATTTAAAAAAAAAGCAGCAAAAAGCACTTCCCGTAAGACTACACGATGTAGGAAAAGAAGAAACTGCAACTTCCTATCTTGTAAGGAAAAATGCAGCTGCATGATCAGCTTTTCTGCACGCAGGAAATTGAAAAGCAAGTCTTGAAACGTAATGTTCAAAGCCCCCATTCACCTTCAAATTATCCTTAAATGGTCCACAATTCATCATAATTTTGCCAATAAATAGCAAGCAGAAAACTAGCAGAAACACAATAAATGCCTAGCAGAAAATCATCAGGGCGGCAGCCGAAAACAGCGTTATTCTTATGATCATCCCCGAAGCCTTTGTCAATATGTTAGCGAGTATCA
>JAIPFS010000108.1 GCA_021736545.1 Spirochaetia bacterium
TTTATACCGGAAGTTCTGAATACTGAGATCATCGATGTCATACAGCCGGTGTCCTCTCTGGAAGCTGCTCAGATGACTCGGCGCATGGCGAAATCAGAAGGACTGCTTTTAGGAATATCATGCGGCGCTGCTCTTGAGGCTGCCCGAAAACAGGCTGAAAAGATAAAAGGGCAGGGTAAACGCTTTATTGTTATCCTTCCGGATACCGGGGAGCGCTACTTGTCAACATGGCTCTTTGAGGATTAACATAGAGATTCACTTATACGAGGAGAAAAAATGGCACAGACAGATAAGAAATCATATAAATTAGAGACATTGTCCCTTCATGGGGGCATACAGACTGATCAGACCCTTTCGCGGGGGGTTCCTGTCCATCGAACTTCATCCTATCTCTTTAAGAACACCCAGCACGCGGCGGATTTGTTTGCCCTGAAGGAACTGGGGAATATCTATACACGGCTGCAGAATCCGACGCAGGAGGTGCTTGAGCAGCGTATTGCGGCTTTGGAAGGGGGGGCGGCGGCTCTTGCCCTGGCATCGGGCACATCAGCCATCTTCTACTCCATCATCAATATCTGTGGTCTGGGTGATGAAATTGCAGCTTCCGGAAACCTCTACGGCGGGTCGCATACAATGTTCAGTGCTATTCTCCCGGAAATGGGGATTAAAACGAACTTTGTTCACTCCACTGATCCCCAGGCTTTTGACGACGCGATTACGGAGAAGACAAAACTGATATTCACCGAGGTGATCGGAAATCCGTCTCTGGATGTTATGCATATTGAACAGTTGAGCCGGGTCAGCAGAAAGCACGGCATTCCGCTGATTGTGGATTCTACCTTCACCACCCCTTATCTGTTCCGCCCCCTGGAGCATGGAGCGGATATTGTCGTACACTCCCTGACTAAATGGCTGGGAGGTCACGGCACAAGCATCGGCGGTATCGTAGTTGACGGCGGCGGATTCGATTGGACTAGCGGTAAGTTCCCGAAAATGACGGAGCCGGACGACTCCTATCACGGACTCAGATTTGCCCTGGACTTAGGGGATGAACTCAACTCCTTAGCATATATCATGCGGATGCGGCTTGTCCCTCTGCGAAATTTGGGAGCCTGCATCAGCCCGGACAATGCTTGGATGTTTCTGCAGGGGATAGAGACTTTACCACTCAGGATGGAGCGGCACTGCACGAATGCCCAGGCGGCGGCGGAGTTCCTCTCCCAGCATAAGGCTGTGTCATGGGTGCGCTATCCCGGTCTGCCTAGTGATCCCTCATACCGCAGCGCAGCGGAGCAGTTTGAGCATGGTTTCGGCGGGATGGTAGTTTTCGGGGTAAAAGGAGGCAGTAAAGCCGGCGCGTCATGCATCAACAATATGCATCTTATTTCCCACCTGGCAAATGTCGGTGATGCAAAGAGTCTGGCCATCCACCCGGCGACGACAACTCATGCTCAGCTTTCGGAAGAGGACCAGCTGGCCGGCGGGATACGTCCTGACTTGATACGGTTTTCTGTGGGGATAGAACATATTGATGATATCCTTACAGATATTGATCAGGCTTTGAAGACGGCATACCGGGACTGAATTTCACTAACGAAGATTACATTTAGGTAAATTAAGGAGCTGACATGTCCATCATTGTACCGGAGAATTATCATATTAAAGAGGCCCTGCAGAAACGAAGGGTCCACTGCATCACTGAAGGGGCAGCCCAGCATCAGGATATTCGTCCCCTGCGAATCGGCATTCTGAATGTGATGCCGAAAGCAGAGAGCTATGAGTACCATCTTCTTTTTCCCCTGGGGCGTTCGATCATACAGATTGAACCGGTCTGGCTGCGGCTGCATGACCATGTCTACAAGAGCAGCAATCACAGCCATCTGGACACCCTCTATATGACCTTTGAAGATGCAGTCAGGAACCGCAGTTTTGACGGACTGATCCTCACCGGGGCTCCTGTGGAGAGTATGAGATTTTCTGATGTATCCTATTGGCGAGAGTTAGTTGAGATTTTTAATTATGCCCAGGATAATATTGCCTCAACCCTGGGAATCTGCTGGGGAGGGCTTGCATTGGCATATTATAAGGGGATAGATAAGGTCATGTACGATAAAAAGCTTTTCGGTATCTACCCGACAAAGAATCTGGACCGATCCCACCGTATCACCGGAGAGCTTGATGATGTTTTTTGGACACCCCAGAGTCGTCATTCGGGCATTCGGGACAAAGATTTAGAGGATGCGGCACGGGAAAAGCGTCTGCATCTGCTCGCCTATGGTGAAGAGACCGGCTATACCATTTTTGAAAGCTGCGATCGGCGCTTTGTCATGCACCTTGGTCATCCCGAGTATCAGACCGAACGGCTGGCGGATGAGTATTACCGTGATCTGGAGAAAGGGAGAAGTGATGTAGAGCCCCCAGTGCATTACGACCTGCAGAATCCGGTGAATCAGTGGAGGAGCCACAGCCTGGAATTCTTCCTGCAGTGGATCAAGAGCGTCTATCTTGATACGCCGTATGAAATATAAGGTAAATAATAAGCTGAAAAATAAGGTGAGTACCAGTGAGTACCAATGAGTACCAATGAGTACTAAGGCCCTCTTTTCTGTAAAGGGCCTTAGTAAATATACTTGTGCTAGTGGTGATAAGTTCTGATTCCGCCGTACTCAAAAAAATTATGCAAACTCAACTTTGGAGACGTTTGCTTGCAGCAAAAGCCCCTTATTCCGTCGCCAGTTCTTCAAACTTTAGTCTATAATCGCCAAATTCCAAGCCGTTTTCAAGGCAGTAGTCTCTCACAGCCATTCTGCTGTCAATTTCTGAGAAATCTGCAATATCAAGGGTCTCAGCGATTTGTCCTTCTGAAATACCGTAATCAAGCAGATCATTGAATGTAGTATTCCCACGGATTTCAGGAATTTCATCATCATATTCAGATTGACTGTCATTAGATTCTTCTGTTTCGGATTCATCCGAACTTATCTGAGTTGATTCAAATTCAGAAACAGCTTTTTCAATGGAGAGACCATCTATTTCATCTAGGCTTATAGTAAACTGCTGAAGCTCCTGATATACGGCTTCATCGATTTTTCCTGAATTAAGCAGGATATCAACTGCGGGTTCAGGGAGAAGCGTAGTCTCTTCCGGGGTATGGGGCAATCCGGTGTAAAGAGAAGTAAACCACCGAATACTATCGGTTCCTATCTCAAATTCTCCGGTAAGATCTCCGAAAATTTCTTCCAGCATTTTTGCTTGATACATTCCTGTGTCAACTCCTTCGATTGGAAGACCGAAAGCCTGCGCTGTAAGATCAGAAGGGATCTCAAAAGCATCTTCAATATCAGAAAAAGCATAAGATCCGCGAATATCACTGGGGTCATAACTACCGGCGAAAGCTCCTTCTTCAATGAGTTTGGGTTCTTTTGAACTTGTCGTCTTCCACCATCCCAAAGACTGAGAAATAAGAACTCCGCCAATTATTATGACAATTGTTAGTGCTGCCGCTTGTAATGCTGATAATTTCATGCTTCCCCCTTATTTCTCAGTTTCCCAGCTGCCGCTGAGCTAGTTTCTGACAGGGTAGTTTTATATTTTGTCGACTTAAAAGCAGCTGTGTTCTCAATAGGACATGAAACCTCACTAGTACAGGCATAACAGGAGATACATTGGTGGTCCCGTACAGTTGTCTTTGAAGATACTTCAATATTCATAGGACAGGCTTTATCACATAATTTGCAGTGTATGCATGTCTTATCATTTCTGCGAAGTTTAAATATCCGGAAAAAATTGAAAAGTCCTAATACTGCGCCGTAGGGGCAGGCATATTTGCAGAATGGCCGTTCAACAAACAGTGTAAGTACAATCACAAGACCCAGGGCTATATATCCGGTAACAGCAACTTCGCCGGACCAGAAATTAAACAGTGCATAGTAGGGGTCGTAGTCCTGAAATACAAGTTTGGCTGTTATAACTGTCATGATCAGAACCCAAACTAATACAGCATAGCGAAGATATCTGAGTACATAATCAATTTTTTGAGGAATAAAATGATTATAACGTTTTTTAAATATGCGTTTACCAATCTTGCCGAGCCATTCCTGAAAAGAACCGAATGGGCAGAGCCATCCGCAGAAGAAAGGTCCTGCGAGGACTGCAGAAATACCGACAAAAATCATCAAAAGAACAGCGGATTCATGAATTTTTTGGATATACGTGCCGTCGCTAATGAGATTATACAGGGTTACTACGCCTCCGAATGGGCATATTGCATGAAGCGATGCTCCGCTGAACAAGGGAATTGTTATACCCATATCTTCAAGGGCATGCGCAAGAATGACCAGTGTAACTATGAGAAAGAAAAAAATCTGCACAGCTAAGCGGAGTCGTGAAATTTTTGTTTTGGATCGTATTTTTGCCATACGTTCCAGCCTCCTTTTGTTGGCAGTATCATGTCATCCTTCCCCAAATAACAGAAACTGACTTTTCATTATGTATGTAATACTAATTATTAGTATCATATCCTGAATATATGAAGAAAATATGAAGAAACAGTAGAAGAACATGTAAGGACAAGTAAAGAACAAAGCGAAAAAATTTTACCTTTACGGCTTTATCTACATGTCAACTTCCCTTGTCAACTTCCCTTGTGAATCGGTATTCATCATGTATGCTGTCCTTGTAGCAGCCCTGCATATGCTCAGGCAGGAGTGAAGCAAGCCGTCTCATCATTTCATCGCTGATTTGCTGACGTTCCTGTGCTGAAAATCGTCGTTTCTCCGTTATGACAAAGGGTTTTCCCACTTTAAATGTGACAGGAGTCCTCCTTAGTCTCTTAATGTTCTTTGTGAAATTCTCAATGCCGAAATGGGCTACAGGAAGAATGGGGGCGTCTTTCTTTGTAGCGATAAAAGCGGTCCCCTCTTTTCCTCTCTGTATTTGTCCGGTGCGGCTTCGTGTGCCTTCCGGGGCGATGCAGAAAAAGTCACCGTCGTCGAGAACCTGAAAACTTTTTCGGAGGGCATCCCTGTCCATAGATCCCCGGTTAATGGGTATTGATTCCCACCACTCCATGAGCTTGCGGGTGGCAAATGAATCCCATAGCTCCTTTTTAGCAAGAGCGATGGTTCTTCTCGGACGAAGATAGAGATATATTATTGGAGCCTCAAAGAAAGATATATGGTTGGCGATGATGATCATGGGGCCCTTTTCAGGTACCTTTTTCAATTCGGAATCATCAACCTTGCAGAGAATCCGTATGGCAGTTTTAAGAAGGGCATTCGTCAGTCTGTTCATGAAAGTCATGAAGATAAGATACCAGCATACGGGAAAAAACACAATAAAAAAACGGTAAAGTACTCATAATAATGGGAGCATCGAAAACAGAAATGAAGCGGAGCAAATCCTGCGTATCATCATTGTTGAGCATTGAAGAAAGATGCTATACATGTACTAATGGGTAGTAATAGGACAATGGAGGATTAATTGTATGCGTGAAGATAGAAAAAGAGAAGAGGCGAATTCCGGAGCGTCAGCATCACCAGGGAATTCCAATAGTGTTGATGCCTCCGCTTCTGCTGATGCTTCTCAAAGCAGTCCGATTCATACCTTTGATGTGCGGGTGTATTATAGTGATAC
>JAIPFS010000109.1 GCA_021736545.1 Spirochaetia bacterium
CGACTGCATTGATCCTCTGGATCATATCGCTTCCAATTATGTTTGCTGCGGCAATTTTCAGTATATTCAGAAAAGGACCGCTGTTTAAGAAGGAGACTTTTATACAGGTGCCTTCCTCTGATCAGAAAACTGATCAGAATGTGGATCAGAATGCAGGCCAGAATGTGGATCAGAAAACTGATCAGAATGCAGGCCAGAATGCAGAGCATCCAGCAGAGCAAAACACAGGAGCCTCCGGTATCTCAGCTTCTGCAGCCTCCGCTTATGCTGAAACATTCTGCATTCGTACTTTCTGCCATCGTGAAACTTATCCTCACTCTTCATGGAGGCACTTGATTCAATACGTCATACCGGGGCTGGGAGCAGTTATTCGCGGGAAATGCCGAATTGTCGGGCTGAATCCGAAGACACCGGAGGAAGCAGCCGCTTTAAGCGATACTTGGAGGGAGGTTTACCATAAGTCTTACGCGGGTCTGATAAGTGAACGGGATGTCCTGTACAGGAACATACCTGCCGAGGAGCTTAGCTTTGCAGCTGAAATGTATTATGCAGTACACGACTCATTTCGATACAACCTGAAAATTGTACTTCGATTCATGCGTAATCTTTTTTATCATAAAAATCAGTTGTATTGATCCCAAAGGCTGAGAAAATTTTCCGCCCTCGTTTTCCACTTCTGCTCCCAGGGCTTGGGTTCTTCCATGAGCAGCGGAAGAATGCGGTACAGCTCTTCTCGAGGGTATTTAAGAGATATTTTCTTTCTCTTGAGATTCTTGACTGCATTGCGAAAGAGAAGGATTCCTCTATGCTGCTGAGGTTCTCTGATGAAATCCTCCATGCAGTAATCATGCACAGTTTCCCAGGGGCCTGCGGTTTTTTTTCTTGAGACTTTTTTTACCGTATTTCTCCGATTTACCGTGTTTCTCCGATTCTCAATAAGAAGATAGAGCTCGATCCAAATATCGGCGGCAGCAAGGAGCATTTTGCTGTCCATTTGTTTACTGAATGTATCCGGTCTCTCTTTAAAAGCAGCACTCTTTTCATACGCGGGTATAATCTTTTCCATGAGCTCAGATGGGAATTCATCAGCATGCTGTTTCAATGCTCCGGCTCGTTTTCTCAGTTCAGTAGTATAGGCGCCATCTGTCATGAGGAGGGCAGCATCGCCGAAGGCCAGCAGACATTTAAAGTAATTCCTGCGTACAAAGTCAGCGTCAGGGGGATCTTTTTCATTTAAGGCGAAATTAATTGCCTGCATCAGGCCGCTTCCCCTATTAAGCATAAGCCGAAGGGCTTCGATACCCGGAGGAGTCTGATCAAGCCAGGGGGGAGCTTCCTCAAGCATGAGATCAGAAGGCCCATCCAGAACCATGCAGCCGTGAAACAGATCATACCACATCAATTCATGGGGAAGACGTTTCAGATCTTTGCGCTTTATCGGTTTGCCGATATCCACATCAATCCCAAGACGTTCTTCCCATTTTTCACGTACCGGCTTCAAGCGGTTCATGACTGAGGGTTTCTTCCTGTCCGTGATGAGGAAAAGATCCAGATCATTATATAATGCTTCCTTACCATTCTGCTTAACGCAGGCTCCCTCTCCTCTTCCGTAGCCGCCCCCCAGAAGAACTGCAGCATAGCCTTTCCCTACATGCTTGCGAATATCCAAAGCTAGAGCCCGGAGCTGCTTTGTGAGAACTTGGTTGAATTCATCCGATGCTTCACGAGAAAAAACTGCCATGCCGTATCTCCCTGTATCGTTATTCATGTTTGTTTTGTCTGTTTTTCAACTGAGCAGAAACAGGCTGTGATGAATCAGGCTGTTATAAACCAATCAGCAGATCCTTAAAAAGCGAAATCCTTAACACGTCTTTTTCGTTCCCGCATACCTTTTTTAAATCCCCGTCTCCTGCCCAGCAATTGTGCCAGCCTCAGCACAGGAGCATACAGAGCTGTCCCAATATAGCGTCGACGGAGAGCATACACAATATCATCCTTAACCTGCATCAGATAGGGCAGAAATGAGTAACGGATAATATGCTTTTCCCAGGGACTCCAAGAAAAAATCTCAGCTTCCGCCTTCCCTTCTCCGTATTGTCTGCGGTAGAATTGAAACCATGTGTAGTTATGAGAATGAAGAACACAGGACCGCTGCATATACTGGATGGTATACCCTCTTCTTCGTGCATTCCAGGTCCAGTCAATGTCTTCAGAATATTGAATCTGTTCGTTAAAGTTCTCCTCTTCCCAGACCGATCGACGTATAGCTGAAGAAGCCATGGAGAAGCAGTGTCTCCAGTTTATTTGATTGCTTCCATCTCCGAAAGTGTTCTGAATATCCCGGGCATAGAGGGGCCGGCAGTCTTCCCGCGGCATCTGACGGCCGAATACAGCGGCCACTTGAGGATCGGCAAAACCCTGAATCAGTTCTTCAAGCCAGAATTCGTCCAGGGGAGTACAGTCAGAATTGAGAAACACGGTTATATCACCTTCTGTGATTCGCATTGCATGATTCAATACTTTTCCAGGAACATATTTCCCGATAGGAACATCTATAATCTCTTTGGCGTATTTCAGCAGTTCATCCCGGGTGCCGTCATTAGAAGAATTATCAAAGGCATATAATTCAAAAGGCAGGGTTTGACAGGAGAGCATACTCAGGGTCTCGGAAATCAGGGGCATATCATTTCTTGCCCGCATTACAATGGTTATCGGTTTTTTTTCTCGTATTTCTGTTAAATCAGGTTCATTTTCAGCTGCTGTACTTTTCTCAGAGACAGCGGGTCCCTCAGGAGCTTTTTCAGGAGCTTTTTCAGAAGTACCATCAGTTTTTTTTTCAGCAGGTGTATCTGTTTTCTCAGCAGATTTTACAGACCAGTCAATGTACTTTCGTTTAATAAAATCTTCACTCATGGTCCGCCTCTTTTTTCATAAGTGCATATAGCTCATCAAGACGTTTGGGGATCTCTTTACTCTCAAGCTTGACATTTGAGGAGAAACTAGCCACAGAATCCTTATCTTCAGGAGCATATCCATGCATCCCTGCAATCGGCCGTTCCCCCATATGACTGGGAATAAGGAGCACTCCAGGGTTCAGGAGGAAAAACAATTCTCCGTAAGATCCCCCGTAGGAGCCTTTGGGGAAATCACAACCATAGGAGTACTTTTCCTTTTCGGAAAGAATATGGCCTTGGCTTTCCTCTTTCAGAGCTTCCCGAATCTTTTTTTCTGCCGAATCAGAGAAGAACCAGAAACGCGCCATGGTGGAATCATACACCGCCGCATAATCCTTCATGGGGCTGAGACCGGTACTTCGAATCCTTCCCATGAGGTCACAGACTGAAGTAACATTGGTCATTCCATGATCGGAAAATATGTAGAGATGAACGTTTTTATATGAAGCATATGCCTTTTCAAGGATTTTTCTCAGCTCCCGGTCGTACCAGGCAATTTTTTCATCTACTTTCTGATGATGCGTACCTTCAGCATGCAGAACTGCATCCATTGCGGCCAGATAGAGGTAGGCAAAACGAATCTTCCCCTCTTCCAATTCTCCGCTGAGGCTTGCTAGATTATCAGTCTCAGGAGCTCTCCAGTTTGAGAGGGAAAAGGGTATTTTCTCATCCCGCAGATAATCCATTATGGTAGGATCACCACTGTTTATGCCGCCGGGCTGATAAATATCTTTTTTTTCCGTATAATCAAAGTACTTTGCATCCCGGAATGACATATTGTAGAAATTAAAGTATCCCGTATAGCCTAGCTGAGCACGAAGAACTCTGCTGACTATATTTCTCACCCTTCCTCGACTTGACAGCGACTTGGGTGCAAGCCGCATAAGCTGAAGAAAGATATTTCCCCGAAATGGAGAATTCTCGGGGTCATAGGTAAAGAAAGAGAAATGACCGTGCTCCCTGGGGAGTTTCCCTGTCAGAATTGTCGGATCACAGGTTGCACTGTAGCCGAAAATCGTGTCTATTGGGGACTTCTGAACCAGGACATCATCAAGGAATGAGTGCTCCTTAAGAATTTCCCAACCCAGGGCGTCGATAAAAACAAAGAGGCTTACGTGATCTTTCATTATGAAAAAGCTTGAACAGCTTCCTCCCGTGAGTCATAGGTATCAATGACCTGGTGCATACGTACCATTTCAAAAAGAATCCGTACGGATTTAGTGACATTGCATATTTTCAAATCCCCACCCTTCTGATTAAGTGCTTTCAGACAAGAGAGGAATGAACCGAGTCCGGAACTGTCAATAAATGTTAAATTCCGTAAATCCAGAATGATGTATTTTTCCGAGTCCAGATAGGGCTGAATATCTGTTTTAAAATCCTTTACATTCCCCGCATTAAGTGAGGTAGTCTCAAAGGAGATAATCATTATGTCTCCGTTTTTTTCTGCTTTCATAGGAACCTCCTTTTCGAAAAAGTATAACACCGATTTATGTTTGAATAAAGACTGGTTTTTACATTCGCTGGAAAGAAAGGGTACTTGATGGTATACTTTGAAAATGTAAATGATATTTTTGGAAAACGTAATAAGAATCAATCTGTTGTATTAAGCCGTAATTCATGGCATGATACAGTGATAGTATGATTCAGTAAAATGTTTCAAAGTTGATATCCGAAAACACCCAATAACAGCCGAAAACAGCCGATAATGGAGGGGATATGGCCGGGAATCAGAAAAATGATGAATTTTCTCTACCCTTTGATGTCAAAACCTTGCTGGTTTCCCTGAAAAGACGCTGGTACTGGTTCCTTCTGATAATCCTCTTTGCCGGCGGACTAGGCATTATGGCAGGTCTTGAATATGGTGAAAGTATTTATGAGGCTTCAACGGTTATGAACTACACTCCTTCATCAAAAATTGCGAGTGATGAGTTTGAAGTTCTTCAGAACATAGATGAAAATACCAGCTTTGTGTATCGGCAGGGAGCACAGCAGCTTCAGGACTCTTTGGAATCGATGAACATCGAAACACAGAAGAACCTGGTAAAAATCCCTTCCAATTTGGAAGAGGTCCGAAACCAGCTGAACCTTCCCACGGATCCATCCAGCCTCGGATCATCCATTGATGTTTCAATAACCCGGGGTACCAACCTTATGACCATTTCTGCCCGCTCCCAAGATGCAGAAATGGCGGTGAAAATTGCTGAAACCATGCGGAATGTCTTTTTAGAAATGAATAAACGCATCAATAAAGGGAATATGAAGGAATGGATTGACAACCTGGAGAATAATTACCGTGAAACGGAGAATGAACTCAGGGAAGCGGAACAGAAACTGCAGGAATACATCGATACCTACAATATAACTGATTCGGAAATCATGACCGAAGAGTATATTCGGCAGATGGTTGAAGTGGAAATATCGATACAGAATATGGAAACTGAATTGAATGTGCTGACGAAACAGCTGAAAAAAGTGTCCACCCAGATCGAGGAAGAGGAGGATCTGTACCGTCCGGGAAATGCGGATTATATCAGCAGTCTCAAGCTGAAAAAAATTGATTTGGAAATGGCTGCCCTCTCCCTGGAAGAGAGACTTTCCAGCAGCAGGAGTATATATAAGGAACTTTCTCAGCAGGTTTCAGCTCTTCCTGAAATCAAGGAAG
>JAIPFS010000110.1 GCA_021736545.1 Spirochaetia bacterium
TACTTGTAAACGTACTTGTAAACGTACTTGTAAAAAGTTCCATCTGCAGATATATAATTCAGCAGCAGAGATACAAGTATTAATATCCTACTCGACATTCTCCTGAGCTGTCAACAATTACTGGCCAGTTTCCAGATACCGTTTCCAGATACCGTTTACAGCTCCTCAGAAAGTCTTCATTCAGAAAGACTTAAGATGGTTTGAAGGGGTTTGATGACAGCTTTTTTTGTGGAAGCTTAACTGGACAGCATCCGGGTGATTAGGGAGAGGCTAAAGGGATGAGGATAAACTTCACCTTACGTTCAGGTTGGCGGGAATTTCTATCTTGACGGAAGTTTCCAGCTTGACGGAATTTACCAGCTTGACGGAATTTACCAGCTTGACGGAATTTACCAGCTTGACGGAATTTACTGGCGCTTTCCGCCAATTTCTAGATTGAAAAGATTTTCTCCATGTCTGATACAATATCTCCATCTAGTTCATTCTTCTCAACCATACCGAGGATTATCTTCCAAGCTTTCTCAAACGAAAATGCTGATCGGTACGGCCGATTCTCCGTCAGCGCCTGTAAAATATCTAAAATTGCTAATGCCCTGCTTTCAGAATCTAACTCTTTTCCCTTAAGTCTTTTCGGGTATCCAGTCCCGTTTATTTTTTCATGATGATTACTTGCCCATTGAACAATATCTCCGTCAAGGCCCATTTCATAAAGCGTCTTTTCAGTAAAGTAGGGATGCTCTACGATATAGTCAAATTCCTCCGGGTTCAGAGCAAAAGGCTTATCAAGAATTTTCTTTGGAACGACAAGCTTGCCGATATCATGAAAAAGAGCTGCTGAAAAGAATTTTTCCATTTTCACTTTGGAAAAATTATGAAAACGCGCATACTGAAGCGCTTTATCACCTAAACCTGTTGAGTGAAACCGTGTAAACAAAGATTTTTTATCCACCAGAAAGGCAATAATTTTTGCGGTTTCCAAAAAATCTCTTCTTTTCACTGTTGTTGTTATCTTTGGAAGATGCTTATCTAATCCATATTCAATGTTCTCGTGTTTCAAGTCCAACCAGAATGATCTACTCTCTGCCAGCTCGGTGAATGTATCAGCAATCTGCGGATTAAAAAAAGTACCTGAATGATTTCTGATGTCCATCACTACCCTGCTGACCGTATACTCCAAAAGGGAAGCCAAGTAATGTCTTTCAATATAATCTGCCATGGCTATCAACTGGGACATAAGTGGTATATCATCCCCTTTCAAACCAAAGAATCCAGTTCCATCATACATCTCATGATGATATTTTATTACATCAGCTTCTTGGGAATTCATCTGAAAATTATTAAAGACCTTCTGCCCTGCAATACAGTGATCCTTTTTCTTTTCCATAACGGACCGATTTACTTGTGTATCTTTTTCATACAGGGAAGCATCTACAGCACCCACATCATGTAAAAGCGCATGTGTCCCTAAAACATAGAGCTGATCATCTGTTAAGCCAAGCTGTTCACCTAAGCGCAAAGAGATATAAGCAGTCCTTCTGCCGTGATTAGTAATGTTATCCAGTATTTCAATTTCCAGATAATCCAACAGTGAAGTAATAGATAATAGCATGTCATATAATGTAATCTTGCTGAACAATGTATAACTCCCTAGAAGCGTTTAAAAATTTCTTCTGCATTCTACTAATGTGTTGTTTTCTTTATTTCCTGCATGTGATCGCTTTATTTTTTCCCAGTGATAGCGGCGATGTCCCTTGTTTTGTAGTCCCTTGTTTTGTAATTCTACTCTTTTTTTTTGGCTATTTAAAGGCTATACGGTGGCAAAAAAATTTGTGATGGGTTCTTTAGCAGCCCTGAAACGTTGATTGCAGCCTTTTCACATGGGCAAAATTGCTTTATCACTAAACTTTTTTCCAGCCTTTAAAGGATGAATGTAACGTAATAAAAAAGCACTGTGCACCAAATAAGGGATAATCTGCAGTGCATTTTTGAAAAAAATACAGAATTCTTTGTTCATATTGTTGACAATTTTTATGAACATGTTTATACATATAAAACTACTTAATATCGATTAAACAAGGTGGGAAATATGACACAATTAATACCCGGAATTATCGTTGGCTTACGAGAAGGATTGGAAGCTTTCCTTATTATTGGACTTATCTTGGAATATCTTAATAAAATTGACGCCGCTTATCTGAAAAAATCTGTTCATCGTGGTATATTTGCCGGTTTAGGAGTATCAGTATTTTTCGGCGTCATCTTATGGCTACTTACTCTGCAGTTCACAAACGGCGGTGACTCAGTCGGAAAACTCTGGGAAGCCGGAGCTTCCCTTGCTGCAGTTCTCTTAATATCATATTTTATTTACTGGATGATTCAGCATGGCCAGAGGATGAAGGAAGAAGTACGATCCTCTGTACAGAAAAACTTATCAGCAGCAGGAATACTCATACTTACAACAGCGGCAATCGCGAGGGAAGGAGCAGAAATCGCCCTATTTGCCTTTACCGCAGAAAATAAAGGCGTATATACTGCAGGAACCTTTCTAGGACTACTCTTTGCTGCAGTTTTAGCCTATCTCATCTACAAATCCATGGTTAAAGTCGATATCGGTACCATTTTCAAAATTACACTCGTGTACCTTATTCTTCAAGCTGCCTATCTTTCAGGATACGCCATTCATGAGCTCATATCTGCACTTAAAGATATCGGTATGTTGAATTCGGATTCTGTTCTGTTTATAAAGGTGTACAACTTTAAAGATACTGTACTTGATCATAAAACCGGATTTCTCGGTATCTTCCTGAATATATTTATCGGCTGGTACTCTAGACCTGAAATTATTCAGTTTTTCATCCATTTGGCATATCTGGCAGCCGCCTCTCTGGTGTGGTTCAAAAAAACTGATACAACTAAGAAAATAACTAAGTCACAAACGCTGTCAAATTAAAGACTTGCCTGAAAAACAATACGATTCACGCTGTCATGCTTTTCTTTGTTGTGGTTTTTTGCGATTTGCTTTGTTATGACTTTATTTAATTTGATTTGATTAGATTAGAATTGCGGCCCAAGATGCATCTGCATTATTACCCTGAAAAAGTTGATCCGGTCAAGCTTCACTTCTTGATCTTATGAACAACCGCAGGTGACCACAAGCAGCAACTTATGATATAATAGGGATCAAACAAACTATCAAAAAGGGATGAGTATGACAGCGGCAATTTCGGCACTTATTTTCGGACTTGTACTGCTCGTCTGGAGCGCAGACCGCTTTGTTGAAGGCGCCGCCTCCACGGCAAAACATTTCGGCATGCAGCCGCTGCTCATCGGTATGGTCGTTGTCGGATTCGGCACATCCGCACCGGAGATGCTTGTTTCTTCACTGGCCTCTCTCCAAGGAAGCCCAGGTATCGCCCTCGGAAACGCCTACGGATCAAACATAGCCAATATAGCCCTAATACTGGGCATAACAGCTCTTATCAGCCCCATCATGGTGCATTCCGGAATATTGCGTAAAGAGCTTCCTATTCTAACCGTACTGACTGCTTTGTCAGCACTGCTGCTGGCCGATCTCAGACTATCCCTCTCGGATGCAGTTATCCTGCTCATGCTTTTCTTCGGCCTGGTAGGCTGGTCAATCTATCAAGGCCTCAAGCAGAAAACAGACTCTCTAAACAAGGAAATAGAGGTCGAAAACGCAAAAAAATCGATCCCCCTCGGCCGCTCCCTATTCTGGCTGATCGCCGGCCTGCTGCTGCTCATTGTCAGTTCGCGGATACTCGTGTGGGGAGCAAGCGAAATCGCACAGATCTTCGGCGTAAGCGATATGATCATCGGACTGACAATCGTAGCCGTCGGCACATCTTTGCCGGAACTGGCATCTTCCATCATCGCCATTCGCAAGGGCGAACACGAAATCGCCCTGGGTAACGTGCTCGGCTCATGCCTCTTCAACACCCTGGCAGTAGTCGGAATAGCTGCCGCAATCCATCCTTTGCAAGTTGAGCCGGAGACCCTATCCCGAGATATGCTCATCATGGGAATGCTCACGCTTTCCATTTTCTTTATCGGGTTCGGCTTCAGGGGCCGACCTGGCCGCATCAACCGCTTCGAAGGTGCAGCCCTCCTGCTTGTCTACGGAGCTTACACTTCCTGGCTGATCAGTTCTGCGTTCTAAGCTAATCCGCAGGATGTGGAGCATGTGGATTTTTTCTCCGAGACGATTTGCAAACATTTTTTCACCCATTCGTTTGTTGGTTTGTTCGTTGGTTTGTGGATTTTTTCTCCGAGACGATTTGCAAATCATGTCCATGTGGATTTCTTCTCCGAGACGATTTGCAAACATTAAACCCAGAAAAATGGGAATTACATTGCTTTATTGAATAATAAGAATTACCTTCAGGTTAGAGGAAAAAAACTATCCATAATTAACAATTCCCAATCGACAATTCCAGTTGATTCGATCCGCATAACAATCCATCCATACCAATCGAGTTAGCTTAACAATAGCAGCCAAAGCGGAAACGCTAAGTATCACCATGAACCATGCAAAATCGGAGGATTTTATGCAAAAAAAATTAGATTCAAAACTTCTCGTAAATCGTATTGTATCTTTTCTCGCAGGCGGATTACTTATATTTGCCATCATGAGTTTTACAGTAGTAAACAATGTCAAAACAGAAAACCAAGAACTTACCAAAGCACTTGATTCATCCCAATTTGAAGCCGGCAGACTGTTAACAGCAGCCAAAGCGCAATTTGAAGATAAAAGTTACGATAAAGCACAGACTACTCTTAAGACCTTATTCGAAAACCAGCCTGGAACAACTGAAGCAGCTGAAGGGAGAGAACTCCTTGAAATTATCAAGTCTGTAGAAAAAACAGCAAATGAAAACTGGGAAGCTGCCATGCCGAACATTCAGAACCAATGGATGACTCAGCATGCAGATGAACTGCGTGCTGAACTGGACCAGGAGATGGCAGAATTGGAAGAAGATATGGAAGAGTTGCTCTCTGAGGAATGGGATAAAGTAAAA
Source organism: Spirochaetia bacterium (assembly GCA_021736545.1). The sequence continues at coordinate 5,037 of JAIPFS010000110.1, forward strand.
ACTAAAATCAGAGATGATTGGGAAGAACAGAATAAAGGCTAAGCAAGCCAGGTAATACCCCTATAACCTTTATCCATTTACCCATTAACCCATTAACCCATTAACCCATTTACCCAATAACCTATTTGGCGGGCGGCACGAATATTTGTGCCGCTCACAATTTTATCTGCCGCCATAATTTTTTACGGCTCTTTTTCGTCCAATTATTGTTTTTTACCATTATTGTTTTTTTACCATTCACAAGTGTTATTTGCTGCCATGTACAAATCTTTTTTACAGCTTATAAGAATATGATAGAAGAAAGCTTCTCCCCTTGGGTACATGTCAATCGGCTGCCATCGATATGTACATCTTAATGTAAGTTTGTGTGTCCCCCGAAAGAATGCTATACTTTAGCTGTATAACACTTTGCTTGAAAATGATGAACTTCCGCTGATATGCTTAGTCCGTCCTGAAGATATCAGCAGACAAGGAGGTCCCCTTTGATTTGGATTATCATAATTGCAGCAGTCATCATCGGTATCTTGCTTTCAGCAAAAAGCAATTCCCCTTCTGAAGAAGAAAACAATGCCAAAACCGATGA
>JAIPFS010000111.1 GCA_021736545.1 Spirochaetia bacterium
TTATGAGCAGGTACAGCAATAACCCGATCAATATCAAGCTGATTAAGTAAGTTGTTAATAACTGCTACATGACCATTATGGGGAGGGTTAAATGTTCCTCCCAGCATAACGCTTCTTTTCTCACTCATTCATTTGCCATCGCCATAAACCGCTGCTTAACTTGATCTATACCCGTTCCGTTAAACACCGATATAGGATATATCATTTTGTCTGGATGTGTTTCTTTCCATGTTTCTAAATTTTCATGAGCTTCAGGAAGATCTAATTTAGTTCCTATAATGATTTCAGGTTTGTGCAGAAGATCCTTATGATAACTGCCGAGCTCTTTCTGAAGTGATTCGTATGCATGCGTGAAATTCTCTTCTGACATATCAATCAAATATGCTATACCTGATGTTCTAGAAATATGCCGGAGAAACTGGAAGCCCAGTCCTGCTCCGCTGGATGCTCCGTCAATTATACCAGGGATATCAGCCAACACCATATGCTGTTCACCATATGAACAGACGCCTAAATTAGGTATTTTTGTTGTAAAAGGATATCCGGCAACTTTTGAATGCGCGTTTGTAAGAAAATTCAGAAGAGAGGTTTTTCCAGCATTAGGATAACCGACAAAACCAATGTCGGCAATTATTCTCAGTTCTATATGAACCCTTGTTTCCTGAGCCGGCTTGCCTTCCTGGGCATATCGAGGAGCCTGTCGAGTGGATGTTCGGTAGTGCCAATTGCCTTTACCGCCTTTTCCACCTTCGAGATAAATCCATTCAGTCTCCTCTTCAGTTAGATCTGCAACTAATTCCCCGGTTTGGGAATCTTTTATCAGCGTACCTGGCGGAACTTCAATATGGATATTCTCGCCGTCCCTGCCGTGCTTGCGCCTGCCGGACCCGGGTCTGCCGTTTTCTGCTTTATACGAACGTTTGGATTTTAGATGTGCCAGAGTTCTGAGGTTACGTTTTACGACAAATACTACATCCCCGCCTTTTCCGCCGTCACCACCGTCCGGACCTCCGCGGGGAACATACTTCTCACGTCTAAAAGAGACACAGCCGTTACCCCCTTTACCGGAGGCAACGTCTATATATGTTTCATCTGAAAATCCAAACATGCTTTATTATTTACAAGTAGACAGGTTTAAAGAGTATCAATACTGACGTAGTTTCTATTCCTACGCTGTGAAAAAACTACTTTGCCAGCTGATTTTGCAAAAAGGGTAAAGTCCCTTCCTAGTCCGACGTGTTCTCCGGGATGAACTTTTGTTCCCTTCTGCCGAATAATAATTTCACCAGCTTTTACCATTTGTCCGCTTGAGCGTTTCACTCCTAAACGTTTTGATTCGGAATCTCTTCCATTTTTGGAGCTTCCGCCACCTTTCTTATGTGCCATTATGCTACTCCCTGTAATGCTTTAATTATCTTTTCGATACAAGATTCGATAAAAAATTTACGTGTGCAAGCTCTACGCTGTGATTTTCTGGACTTTAATCAAGGAATACTGCTGCCTGTGGCCTTGTTTCCTTCGATATCCCTTTCTGCGTTTGAACTTATATACCAGGACCTTTTTATCCCGTACCTGTTCTTCGAGGGTAGCGGAGATTTTAGCACCCTTCACATAGGGCTGCCCTACTTTTGTCGAATCTCCATCACTTACCATCAGAACGGAATCAAACTCAAGTTCTTCTCCCGTCTCTTTCTCGATCTTATCGACCCGTAACAAAGCACCTTCTTCAGCTTTATATTGTTTGCCTTTAATTTCAACTAATACGTACATGTACTACTTCCTCACTCTTAATATATGCAGGATACCTTATAACATAACGACCCCATGAGGTCAAGACATATGCCTGTGCCGTTTGTATATTTCAAGAACCCAGCTGAATCTCCATTATGAACAGAAAGGTCCATAAATGCAAGCTATTCAAACAAATCTGCATTGTATTATATACAAGTTTATCTCACAATCCAGCTGGCATTACATTGATTCAAGATTACATTGATTCAAGAAACGGAATCCCTACCAGATGATATGCATTTTTCAGCACCTGCAGTATGCCCCTGCTTAAAGCTGCCCTGGCTGATACTAATTTTTTATCACTACCCTTCATTATAGGAATATCGTGATAATATCTGCTGAAAGATTTTGATAAATCATACAAATAGGAGGTAATAATTGAAGGATTCAACTCTTTACCTGCCTGAAAAACCGTATCAGGATATTCCGCGAGAAGTTTTATTAACTCCCGCTCCTCAGGAAGTTCTAACAGAGCTGCCAGATCTTCAGTAAATGATGCTCCCGAAGACTCAACAGAAGTGACAAAAGAGCTTGATGTGTGAACCGAGCTGCTCTCAGCCGCGGATCCTTCAGCATTCACTTTCTCGTTATCCAGCTTCTGCTTGAACTTTTTCATCATATTGCTTATACGAGCACCCATATACTGCAGATACGGTCCTGTATTTCCGTTGAAGGAGATAGATTCTTTCGGATTAAATACCATGTCCTTATTGGGATTGACCTGCAGTAAATAGTAGTTAAGGGCTGCCAGAGCAACAGCTTCTGAAGTCTTTTCAAAATCTCCCACTTCATGCTCTCTATTTTTCTGCTGAATCTCTTCTTTTGCCATACGGTGCAGCTCTTCCACCAAATCATCCGCATCAACTACCGTTCCTTCCCTTGATTTCATTTTCCCCTCAGGAAGATTCACCATCCCGTAAGAAAGGTGATGCAGATCGTCAGCCCAAGAAAAGCCTAACTTCTGGAGAATGTAGAACAGCACCTGAAAGTGATAACGCTGTTCGGAACCGACTACATACACGAGCTCCTGAAAGGGCCAATCTCTATGGCGAGTAATAGCGGTACCGATATCCTGAGTAAGATACAGTGAAGTCCCATCTCTCCGGAGAAGCACTTTTTTATCCAAATCGATCTCCGAAAGGTCAGCCCACACAGTACCCTCTTCATCTTTGTAAAAGGTTCCCTGTTCAAGCCCCTTCAGGACCTCTTCCCGTCCTTCTGCATAGGTTCTGCTTTCATAATAGGTATCATCAAAACTCACACCGGTTTTACGATATGTCTCTTCAATCCCCTCTACAGTCCAGGCATTCATTTTTCTCCACAATGCGGTAACTTCCGGGTCACCAGCTTCCCATGCCTTGAGCATATCCTGAGCACGTTTATCAGCACTGGGATCCTCTTTTGCCCACTGGGAAAACTTCACATAATATTTGCCTACAAAATGGTCACTTTTAATATTCTCCTTTTCCGGAGTGCTTCCTTCACCAAACTCGCGATAAGCAAGCATTGATTTGCAGATATGGACACCGCGATCATTTATCAGATTCACCTTCCGCACATCTGCGCCGTTGGCTTTACAGATCCTCGCAACACTCTCCCCTATGGCATCATTCCGTAAATGCCCAAGATGCAGAGGTTTGTTTGTATTAGGGCAGGAAAACTCAATCATAATTTTCTTGTTTTTGTACAATTCAGTATTTCCATACTCTGAAGACAATTCTTCAATGCTCCTGATTGTGCTCAAAGTGAGCTGCGGCAGATCAATAAAGATATTAATATACGGACCTGCAGCCGCTGCCCTTCCGGAGCTGCCGCCAGTTCCATAGCGGGAATTGATATAATCCGCCAAGTCCTGTGAAATCTTCTGCGGCGCAGTCCTGAAAACCTTGGCAAAGGGGAACAAAGGGATGGCAATATCGCCCATCTCCGGCTTCGGAGGCTTTTGAAGCACTAAGCTTTCTTGAGAAAAAGCCGATGTATCTAAGGATTTTGACTCTGCCAGCGATTTGAGTCCTTTAAAAACCCTGCCGGCCCATAGATTTCGAATATCTTTCATGTATAAACACTCCAAAAAAGCAAAATAATCCTTCAGCGTTTAATTTTATCAGTGTATCGTATCAGGAAGATACTTGAACTTCAATATCACACCATTGGACAAAACTGGTATCAATACGCTTGCTCTCAGGATAATACGTATCCACATGTATAATACATCTTCGGCCTCGCACATCATCAGGATTATCCGCAGGAACCCCGAAAACTTTTACATGCAGATAATTCTCCGTCAGCCCGCGGCAGTTATGCAGTCTCTTCGCTGCAGTCATTTCCCCAGCCTGCTCATCCGCATAAGGACTCTCAAGAACGGCTGAAAGCTCATGGTCGATATGCCGCTTAATATACCTTTCATGCTGCTTCTGAGAAAATCTTCTCACCTCAGCAGCCCGTTCATCCCGGAGATATTCAGGAACTTTTTTCAAGGAAGTATTGAAAAGCGGAGTACCCGGCCGAGGTGAATAGGGAAACACATGCACCTGCGTAAAATCACAAAGTTTTAACAGTTCCATGGTCAAGACAAAATCCTCTTCCGTCTCCCCCGGTAAACCCGTCATCACATCCGCAGCAATAAACGGATCATTCTTCATTGCTCTCAAGCCCGTTACCGCGCGAACAACATCGTCAGTCCGGTTCTTTCTCTTCACCGCAGCAAGAACCGTATCGGACCCGCTCTGTACAGGTATATGAAAATGCGGCAGCACACATGAAGACGCTGTCGCCTCAATAAGCTCATCATCAAGATCTTCTGGCTCCAGAGAAGAAAGTCTGATTCTTGCATAATTCAGTTTTTCGTCCAGTTTCTTTATCAAGCTAGCCAGGTTGATGCCTCCGCGCTCGTTTCCGTCTCTTCTGCTGAAGTGTCGATGACTTTCTGCCGCATCGAAATACGCCGTTATATTGACACCGGTAAGTACAATTTCCCGATACCCGATATGCTCCAGCCGGAGAGCGCGGTCAAGGACTGTATCCGCATCCAGACTTACTGCCCTGCCCCTTGCTATACGTACCCTGCAGTAGGCGCAGACATTGTCACATCCATCTTCTATTTTTAGAAAGGCTCGAGAATGTCTGCTGAATTCGTTAGGATCATAATCAAAGGGCGATGAACTCAGCTCCTGCTTTCTGTTTCCTGTATTCAGAAAAGCATGAAGACTATCCTCCAGCGACATGCCCTCTTCCCTTCTCTTTTCGATAAATTCAGGCATCTGCAGTATTTCGGCTTTTCTGTCCAGGGGGATGATCAGCAAATTTTCATTAAGCTTCTCAATAATTTCCGGATCAACTTGAGCGTAGCAGCCGGTAACAATAACCATCGGCTTATTCGGCTTCTCAGCAGACTTCCTGATTATTCGCCGGGCTTTCTGTTCAGCCTTACTCGTAACTGTGCATGTGTTGATGATGTAAAGATCCGCCTCATGATTAATCGGAACCTGCTGATGTCCAAAACCGAGAAAAGCATCCATCAAAGCCTCACTTTCCACCTGGTTCAGCTTGCAGCCTAACGTGTAAATTGCTACCCTCATGGACGGCAGTCTCCACCCCGGATCGGATCAGCATCAGCTAAAGCCTTCATTGTCTTATCCAGTGAACGCTTTAATTTCCCTCGCATATCGTGGGTATACGGATTATAATGCTGGAGATCCATAAACAGCTGATAGGGATCGTTACAGGTCTGCTCAACTATTTCCATCAGTTTACTGTAGCCCTTTGTTGCAATAGGACTCTCTTCAAG
>JAIPFS010000112.1 GCA_021736545.1 Spirochaetia bacterium
AAACCAGACCATCCGCCGGCAGCCTGTCAATTAAAGGCCTGATGGCAAAAATAATAATCCATCCCATTAAAACGTACATAATCGTTGAAATAATTTTAAAGCGCCCGATGAAGAACAGTTTCAGGATGATGCCCGTTACCGCAATTAGCCAGCTGACAGCAAAAATCACCCAGCCTACGCTTCCCTGCAGCGTAACTAATGTGAAGGGCGTGTAGGTACCGGCAATAAGGACGTAAATAGCTGCATGATCGAATATTTTCAGGCGGCTGCGGACTTGCGGGGTTTTGGAAGTGTGATATAAGGTGGAAGCTGCATAAAGAGTCAGCAGACTGATTCCGAATAGGGAAAAACTGACAATCTTCAGCGGATCCCCGGAACCGGCGGCTTTGACGATAAGCAGAACCAGTGCAGCAATACTTGCCAGAAAGCCGATGCCATGTGAAATGCTGTTTATTCCTTCTTCTAATGGGCTGTAGCTGGACCCTGAAAGCCTGGAATTGGTATTATTAGTAGAATTAGTGTTTTTCATATATGGTGGACTGGTTTTTGATGCTGATGGTTCCGTGCTCATGATGTTCCCCCTATCTGCAGGTATATGACCATGAGCCCGGAGAGTCAACCGCCGAATCACGTATTTCCCCAAATCCACAAGAATTCATCGAACTCTCAAGAAACATCAACCGAACTTGCCCGAAATATACTCCTCAGTTTTCTTATGTTTGGGATTGAGAAAAATCGTTTCGGTTTCGCCGAATTCCTGAAGAAATCCCGTCCGTTTGTCATCAACCATGAAAAATGATGTATAATCTGAAACACGTGAAGCCTGACCCATGTTATGAGTAACGATGATGATGGTGTAGTTGTTCCGCAGTTCAGCTATCAGATCCTCAATTTTACCCGTTGCAATCGGATCCAAGGCAGATGCGGGCTCATCCATCAGAATAACCTTCGGCTGCACAGCAATTGCCCGGGCGATGCACAAGCGCTGCTGCTGCCCCCCCGAAAGACGAAGGGCATTCTCTTTCAGTTTATCCTTCACCTCCTCCCAAAGTGCCGCAGCCTTCAGGCTCTCCTCCACCAGCTGTTCATAATTTCCCTTGAAGCCGTTTATTCTGGCTCCCCAGGCAATGTTTTCGAAAATACTTTTCGGAAAGGGGTTCGGTTTCTGAAACACCATCCCGATATTCCTTCGTATCAGTACCGGGTCAACCTTGTCATCATACAGCTCATGCCCATTGAACAGCACCTTTCCTTCAATTCTGGCACCGGGAATCATATCATTCATCCGGTTTATACTTCTGAGGACCGTACTTTTACCGCAGCCGGATGGACCGATAAACGCAGTGACCGCTTTTTCTTCAATTACCATATTGGTGTGCTTCACCGCTTGGAAATCACCATAAAAGATGTTCACATCCTTGAGTTCAATGATGGACTTGCCCTTAATCGCTGCACCTGAGTCAACTGAAGTGCCTGAGACGCTAGATGTTCCAGATGTGCCGGATGCTCCTAAAGCCTCAGACACGCTTGTGTTACCTGATGCAGCTGCCGAGGGTTCAGCGTTTTTCTTAGACTGCACAGCTTGCTCAGCTCTTTTTTCATGTATTTCGTTCATTGCTAACCTCATTTTTCAAGCCTTTTTTTCTTAGTTACCCGATTTCTCAGGTAAATAGCAGTGCTGTTCATTAACATCAGCAGAATCAGCAGAGAGATAATTGCCGCTGCAGCAATATTTCGATATGCACCTTGCGGTCTGGCGGACCACTGATAAATCTGTATCGGCAGGGTGGTGAATTTTGAGAAAATACTTGAGGGATCAACAGCAATAAAGGTTGATGCCCCGATAACCACCAGCGGCGCAGTCTCTCCCAGAGCCCGGGAGAGAGCGAGGATCGTTCCCGTAAGAATCCTATCTATACTGACCGGCAGAATCTGATGCCATACGGTCTGCCACTTCGTAGCTCCAATCCCGTAACTGGACATGCGAAGCGTGTCGGGAACTGCCTTTAAAGCTTCCTGGGTATTGATGATGATAATCGGCAGGATCAGCAGTCCCAGGGTGAGACCTCCGGATACGATAGTTCTCCCGTTCAGCGTATTTCCTGCCTGTCCAATGAAATAAGACCCGCTGGTTATCGGCTCCATGAAGCGGACAAATACGGCTAGTCCGAGCAGCCCGTATATGATTGATGGAACAGCTGAAAGATTAAAAATATTCAGCTGCAGATATCGATTCAGCCTATTGGGTTTGGCGTACTCCTGAAGATAGATTGCAGCCCCGACTCCGATAGGGAAGGAGAAGAGAAACGTTATCAGAATAATCCACAAGGAGCCGAGCACAGCAGTTCGTATACCTGCTTTCCAAGGATCGCTGGATTGTTCTGAGACAATGAATTCAGGGGTGATCCATGACTTGAAGATGAGATAAGATCCTTCATTCTCCCGCACAAACTGCTCAATTTCAGCTTTCTTAAGAAGCGATTCAGTGAGGTCCCACGTTTTCAGAATCTTGGGTTTGATTATGTATTCCTCAATTACCCCCCGCAGGTCCTTATCGGATCTCAGGACGATGGGCTCTTCATATTCGATACGCCGAAGAATTCCTGAAGAGAGATAATTGTTTGCACTTTTTTCCAATTCCTCCCTGGTGAACTCTTCAATTGATGTCTTACCAGGAACAAGTTCTTCGGGATTCATATTGTTTCTCAGGGCTGCATAGCCGAAAACTGAGGTAATGATTGAGGCAATGAGCAGAACAAGAAACACTATCGCCAGAAGCGTGCCCAGTAAGAACAGCACCTTCCAGATAATTCCCCGCCGTTTCCGCTTGTCAATGAGCAGCTCTGCCTCTTCCGTGCTGCCGAATTCGCTGAAAAATCTATCCATTATTCTGTTCTCCCTTATCTACTCGTATTCCTGGTGGAATTTTTCTGCTATTTTTCGGGAAATGAGATTCAAGGTAAATGTGATGATGAAAAGTATCAGCCCCAGGGCAAAAATACTGTTGTAATCCACTGAGTTGTAGCTCACATCTCCTCCTGAAATCCGTACGATATACCCGGTGATTGTCTCCGCTGCCTGAAATGGATTAAACGTGAATTTCGGACCAGCGCCTGCAGCGAGGGCAACAATCATAGTCTCTCCAATTGCCCTGGACAAAGCCAGCAGGAAGGTGGCTGAGAGCCCTGATATAGCTGCCGGTATGATCACCTGGAAAATTGTTTCGTGTTTTGTTCCACCCAACCCGTATGCCGCCAGACGCAGCTCCTTCGGAACCGCAGATATTGCATCTTCAGCCATGGTTGCAATCATAGGCAGTATCAGGATCCCGATGACCAGCCCTGCTGAGGCAGTATTATATATTTCTACGGTATTCTGCCCGAATATTCCGCGCAGCAAGGGCGTCATAAATGTTAAGGCAAAATACCCATAAACGATGGTAGGAATACCCGCCAGCACTTCAAGGACCGGTTTCAGCAAGCTTCGTGTCCGCTCGTCTGCATATTCACTTAAGTAAATTGCCACGAAGAGCCCTACCGGAATCGCCAAAGCCATGGCTATCAGGCTCGTTATGATTGTGGAGTTGAGCAGGGGAAGAAAACCGAAGGATCCTATCATAGGCTGCCATTTTGTACCGGTGAAAAATTCCCAGAAATGCACTTCCGGATCACTGAAAAAGAGAAATGATTCACGTACCAATATAACAGCTATTCCCACTGTTACAATAATGGAGAGAAAAGCACAGGCAAACAGGATTGATTCGATAATTCGCTCACCCGGCCTTATTTTTCTACCGAAAGGATGTTTATGTATATCCACCATGTGTGTTTCCTTAATGGTGGCAAAAAAATTAGTGTCAGAGTTCTCAATGAACAAAAAAGCATGAATTGTTCTTATACCTCTGGGTTTAAATCGGTACAGCCCTGTTCCAGATAAAAAAATTTCCAACTAATAACAGCTTTGTACAAAATTCAATCCATCACTAATTTTTTTGCCAGTATTTATAACGTACGTTCAGGGAAGATGAGTGATGACTCATTCCTCCCTGATGTGTACTTGTTTAAGCTAAACCTTTTCGCGTTTTTAGAGCTTTTCGTGTTTTAATACATGCCTTCCATAGCATCCAGCCAGCTCTGTCTACCAGTATCTAAATCTGCTTCACCTGCTGGGAAATAACCGACATCTACAACTTCTTCATTCACAAAAGAAAGGTAGAAATTTATAAACGCTGCAACCTGAGGTTTACTCCGCATGATTTCTTTATCTGAGTAGATGAACAACGGGCGAGCTAAAGGATATGAATTGTTGTCAACATTTGCTCTGTTTGCTTCAATACCGTCAATGCTCAGAATATTCAGGCTTTCTTCGTTTTCAGCATAGTAAGCATATCCGAAGAATCCAACTGCATAAGGGCTGCCTTCAATTCCCTGTACAAGGATGTTGTCATCTTCACTCAACTGAAGATTGGAAGCTTCAAGGATCTGCTGAGCATCTTCATCAAATACTTCTTCAACGAAAAAGTCGAATGTGCCGCTGTCTGTTCCAGGAATAAAACGAAGGATGGGTTCATCTGGCCAGCTTGCATTAACATCTGACCAATTTTCCGCGGAAGAGAAAATCATTGCCAATTCTTCCATGGACGCATTTTTCACAAAAGAGTTGTCCTTACTGACGGTAACTGCAAGAGCATCAGTTCCAACTCTGAATTCAATCGGGTTTCTACCGATTTCTTTTGCATTTTCAATTTCTTTCTGCTTTATCGAACGGGATGCATTGGAGATATCAGTCTCACCGGCTACAGTAAAACGTTCAAACCCAGCGCCTGATCCGATACTGTCGATAGTGATGTTTCCATTATACCCTTCATCTTTGAATCGCTCAGCCATTCTCTCTGACAGAGGAAAAACCGTAGAGCTTCCAGCAGTAATGATATTCCCTTTTACTTCCAGGGGGTTAACCATGGGAAGACCGTGGATTTCTCCGTCTTCAATCCAAGCAAGTCCGTCATCTGCAGCCGGTGCAGGTTCCTGTCCACCTTGTGCAAAAATCGGAACTGCTAAAACAACTAAAAAAAGTACGATTGCCAATTTTTTCATCATGTTCTCCTCTATAATTTCTTTTGAAATTTTTTGATGTCTGCAATGTATAGAGGAAAAGTTAGATAATTGTTAAAGGATGATAAATATTTAATTATTTTCACCGTGGCTCAAAAATTAATGATCAAGTTCCGGATTAAATTCAAAAAACTCAATATTACAAAGTATTTGAAGTTTTTATTTACTGTATTTTCTCTGATATATCGCCAAGTTCCTACCTCAAAGCAAATGAAAGAACTCCAAATCTTCCTTTGTTCAGATTTTTTCCCACGCTCCGGACCCACGACACCCAGCAGCCGTCAAGATCCCGAGATTCTCACATGTACCGAACAGCCCTGATGCAGCGACCCCTTCGCCACCTCTTCAGCTTCAGCCATCACACCGGCAATCAGCTCTCCCGCCAGCATGATGCGCTCTCAAGCCGGGAACCGGCAAGAAAAGCCCCATAACAGCT
>JAIPFS010000113.1 GCA_021736545.1 Spirochaetia bacterium
GATCCATATCTTCGCGGGTAAAGCCATCCCAGGCCATGGGCTGATAGGTGTTGTTGTGGTAGAGGGGCTCTTCGGCTAGGGGGAGGCGGCTGATTCTGCAGCTCTCCTCCCACATGGGTGTCTGAGGCACGGGAGAATACTCCGCAACGGATATGCGCACCCCGGACTCGGCAGCATAGCGGATGGACTCTTCCACTTCCTCAGCGTACTGTCCAGGTAATCCGGCAAGAACGTATACAAAGAGCTGCTCACTGGCGAAGCCCGCACGCTTCAGCATCCCTACGGCATCATGAAAAGATGTTAAGGAAAATTTCCGGTCGTAATTGGCGTGGAATGTCTCAGAGGATGACTCAAATCCCATTCGCACTTCCTGAAATCCTGCTCGATACATCAGTTCTGCTGTTTCCTGATCCAGGTAGCGGATGTGCATGGCGTTGGGAGTGTACCAGGAGAGTCCTCTGTTTATATCAGGCCGTTCGATGAGCTTCTGCAGAAACGGGATAAAGGCATGCTCCTTATTTACCAAAAGGGCGTCATCATAGAACGCGAAACGTGTGGTGCCAAAACGGCACACGAGTTTTTCGACCCAGCGGAAGGCCCGTTCAGGATTGCCGGCATGGAATCGCGGACAGAGGATGTTCGATGCGCAGTAATCGCAGCGGAGGGGGCAGCCCTCGTTCAGTCGGAGCACCGCGGCATCGTCCCAAACGCCTTCAAGCATCATAGGATCCAGGGGAACATGGAAATGTGCCGAATTCGCAGCACAGCTTTCTCGATTTTGCGCAGAGGCCGCTCTTCCAGCTGCTGTTTTATTTCCCTCAGCTGATCCCTGCTCCGCAGCTGCCGGCAGGCCTCGCCGTTCCAGCAGGTCCACCACGGGAGTAATATCGCTTCCGTGAGCAATTGCATCAATCCTCCCGAGTCCTGCCGCATGCTCCGGCATCAGCGTCGCATAGACGCCTCCCAACAGCACCAAGGCATTCGGAGCCAAGCGCTCAGCCATCAGCAAGACCTCTTCCACGCCCTTATACCAGTAGGTCATTCCGCTGGTAACTGCTATCACATCAGGTGCCGCTGCCGAAATTCGCCGTTCAGCCACTTCCTTCAGCACTCCGTAGCGATGAAAAAAGCGCCGAAACGGCAGCATCTCCCGGGGAAATTGAACGAACTGTTTGAAGAATTTTCCGGTACCATCCGCTTTCCGCTTTACCGGTCCGAGGGCTTTTTCAGTAGCGGGATCCTGCCAGTCAAGCATATTCAGCACATCAATATCATATCCACGCGCCTCAAACCAGGCGGCAATTCGCAATAGCCCGTAGGGTTTAAAAAAGAGATCGTAAAGGGCAAAATCATAAATCGGCGGCTGTATCAGCAGAACCTTCGGTTTTTTCCGCGCTGCAGTGAATAACATAGAAGAAAGATAACACAATCGCTTGAACATAAAAAGGTTTTTTGCTATGGTATTGTTCAGCACTGGACTGCTATTTTCAGTGAAAACAGCAAAATTGTGCTGAATTACCAAGCTGTAATGCAGATGTTCAGTACAGATACGCGGCGCCGTACCCAAGTGGTAAGGGAGAGGTCTGCAAAACCTTCATGCACCGGTTCGAATCCGGTCGGCGCCTGAACCGTAGTTTCCAATTTCCTGTAAAACAGGAAATTACAGCCTTAGAAGCCGTTTTTTGCTTTTGCAAAGACGGCTTTTCTTATCTTTTCGGAATCCATCAACTTCTTGTTTTCTTTCGAATGGTTTTCTTTCGAAATCCATAATCTCTTCGAAATTCAAGTGTGTATAGTCAACTTGCAAAGTGCACTCTTGCTGTCGGTTTTTACAAACTGCTTTACATTGTACAAGTAAAGCTATAGAACACTACTGCAAGCTAAATATAGTATTGGAAGAATCTGATATATTATACTTACACACTGAAGCCTTAAACAGCCCAAAACCTGTTAGAAATGGGAACCGTTCTGAACTATGAAATACTATTTACCTTTCTTTTATGTGTATGGAGAATTGCATATATTGCAGGTTTTCTTTTTTCAATGCAAATTTCAGCAGCGTATTGATGAGGACAATAAGCCCGAAGATTTCAAAACTTTCTTCAATATTTGCGAACACTGCTGACAAAATAGTCATTCTGCCCTGGATTGATGCAAAATAACCTTCAAGCATTTCCATCCCTAAAGCACCGGAAATATATATGAAAGCAGCCGAAATCAGTCCGTTCCTGAATTCTTTAGGTTGGGACAATAAAAATCTAAACAGATAAAAGGACAAAATGATAAGAAGCGGTATGGCCGCAATTACCCATGCATGGAAAAAGACTCCATCAAAGTCTCCTATTAACAAAAGCGGCTCTGTTAATAATTCATGAATACTGGAAATTTCATCCAAAGCAATAAAAGCCATAACTGCACTCATAAGCTTAAACTTTTTTGAAGCTTTTTTTTCAACTGTCTCTTCTTGTTTGCTTAAGACGTAAAAGAGAAAAGCAGAAGCACTTAAAAGAGCTGTTGAATATAGCGTAGGAAAATTAGCTTCACTATCAAGTTTAAAGAGCGGAATTAATCCAAATATATTGCCATGGCCAAATACAAAAGTTGGAATTAGTGTCAATAGACTCAATCCAATCAAAACCAAAGCAATTATCACCAATTGTTTTATAATTTTCTTACGTATTAGGGTAAAAATCATTTCAACCTCTATTTATTCTCTAATGGCCAGCGTTGCTAAGTAAAGCAGGCATTAATTAATAATACATGATACCATACAAATCTTCATTTACTTTTCATAATTCTCATATAAAGCAATCTTATTTCTGCAAATGATATATTCTATTTATCTCATAGAGTATACTCAAGATACAAGTATTACTTTATAATAAACCATTACACAAGTAAAAAAACTATTCTTAAACAATGAAAAGGTAATTCCTATGAGCGCCTACCAACTATTCAGAAGACTCTTTCCCTATTACCTCATCGCGGCAGCCGTATTTGTTATCAGCACTATCATTGCTTTAGTGAGCGACTGGAGCTTTCTCGGATTGGATTTCATCTGGTACCGCTTTGATCTGCGCCTGGATTGCAATGCGGCGGCCTGGTTCTCTTCTATCTCTATACTCTACTGCGGGCTCACGTTTCTTATAGTCGGACTGCACCAGGATGTACATTTTCTCAAACATAGTTCCAAACTCTTTTTTCTAAGCATCGGGATACTTTCGTTTCTCCTCTCTGCAGATAAAACAGGACAGCTCCATGAAGCAATGGGAGAAAAGCTGTCCCAATCCTTGAACTTTCTCAGCGGCACAGCCCTGGGAAATGCAGATTATTCCTGGGTGATAGTTTTCTTCCCCTTGGCAGCCTTGGCCGGCTTATGGGCCGTATCTACTATAAAAGATATGTGGGGCAGCCTTTCCAATGCACATCGCATAATTCACGTTATGAAAAATTACGCCGCAGCCTTTGCCTGTATTCTGCTGGTACTGCTGCTGGAAGTGGTACAGAGCGTCCTCTTTTCCATGCCCAACACCGCATGGGAATTCATCCTGCCGAGCATAGCGGAGACCGCTGAACTATGCGTCATAGCTTTTTTCACCTATGGAAATTTTATTATTATCGAGGAATTCACCGGTTATGAGAAACTCTAGCTAATTTACTGCAAGCTTTGTTTACCAAAGCGTATTTCTCTCATATACTTGTGTAAAGAAACTAGAAACTAATTGATTATAAAAAAGTCTTACAGCTGTGAATACTTAATCAGTCACAACGGGATGGACAAGCATTTATATGTCGACTGCTTAGTCCTGTTTTTAGCATACAGCGTATTCGCGGGTTCTTATGCAGAGGAAGTAATTGAAAATCCGAAGTGATTTTTCCACAGACCCAGACAAAGCTCCCAAAAAAAATAACGAAGTCCCCGAAAAGTCCCTTTCTGCAAGTATTTCAAAATGGCTGAAACCTATTCTTATTGTCGTACTTATCGCCTTGCTCATCAGCGGAGGCTGGTTCTACTTCATTCAGCGCAGAGAAAAAAAGCAGGAAATCATTCAAAGTCTCGCTGCAGTGGCTCAGCTGAAAACCGATCAGATACAGGATTGGCGCAGGGATCAGCTGGAAGATGCCGGTCTGATAGCCCCCATGATCCAATCCAAAGTACAGCAATTTCTAGCAGAACCGCCGGGGGAGAATCAAGCGAAGCTCAAACGCGAACTCAAAGACTTCTTAGGAAACATCGCCGCCCAGCACGATTATGACAACATTCTCCTAGTCTCACCGGAGGGTGATGAGCTTATCAATATCGCAGGTATGATTGACTATGATGATGCTCACGCGGTGGAACTTCACAGGGCTTTCGAGACGGAAAAACCCGTTTTTCTCGATCTGCACAGCTTGTGGGAGGATCATCCAGTACACTTGACTGTCATCTCTCCCCTCTTTTCCGAAACCGGTTCACTCAGCAGCTCAGAATCAGAACCTATGGCAGCACTTTTCCTCATTGAACACGCCTCAAAATTTCTCTATCCGTATATCCAGTCATGGCCTGTCGAGAGCGAGACTGCTGAAACACTGCTCTTCAAACAGGATGGAGATGATGTGCTCTTCCTTAACGAACTCCGACATTATGACAACTCCGCATTAGAGCTGCGCATCCCGCTGACGGAAGAAGAGGTTCCTGCAGTCCAAGCGGTGTTAGGAAACCACGGCTACTTTAAGGGAATAGATTATCGGGGTGAACAAACGGCTGCTTACTCTCTACCCATCCCTGATACATCCTGGCACTTGCTCTCAAAAATTGACACCCGTGAAGCTTTCGCTGAATGGCAGTTTCAATCTGTTATTATGCTCATTCTGCTCATTGGGCTCGCAGGAACTTTTTCCGGAGCCGTCCTTATGGTAAATCAAGGAGAAAAGAAAAAGCATTTTCGGTCGCTCTATCAGTCTGAAACAAAACGAAGATCCCTGGCAGAACGGCAGGGCGTAATCCTGAGAGCCATTGGGGATGCAGTTATCGCTGCTGATGCAAAAGGGAAGGTCGAACTCATGAATCAGACAGCTATGGATCTTACAGGCTGGGGTCTTGATGATGCCAAAGGCCTGCCGCTGGAAACCGTGTTTTCCATAATACACACAAAAAGCAGGAAACCTGTGAAAAATCCTTTTATCTTGGTGATGAAATCCGGCAGCGTAGTCGGCATGGCAAACCACACAAGCCTTATAGCAAAAAACGGAGAAGAGCACCAGATAGCCGACTCAGGGGCGCCCATCCGGGATGAATCGGGAGAAATTTCCGGAGTGGTGATCGTATTCCGTGATGTTACGGAGGAGTACCGTCTCCGCGAAGAACTGCGCAGCAGCGCCGCCCTGCTCTCGTCTATTTTCGATAGTATTCCCGACCTCATGTTTTTCAAGGATACTCAGGGAAGCTATATCAGCTGCAACCCCAGTTTTGAACGCTTTACGGGTAAGAAAAAAGAAGAAATTATCGGCAGAACGGACAAGGATAT
>JAIPFS010000114.1 GCA_021736545.1 Spirochaetia bacterium
ATACCATGTAAAGGTAATTTATTGTACTACAGTTATTCAGTAAATATTCTACAGCCGTTCTCTAGGCAATTATCGTTGACAGCAGGAATTATGGTCATTTTTGTTTAGAGTATTTGTACTACAGTTTGTACAACGCCAGTTGTATCTATATAGTTAGTTTGCAGCAAATGTATCTGCAATATAAGCAGTTTTATCTAAATAACTACAAAGCCCTTATGAGAATAAAGTCATCACATAAACTGTGTTTGTCACTATGATTGCTGCAGTCCCATTGAAAAGAGACTGCAGCCGAGGATTCTATATAAGCTTTCTACGCACCATGGAGGTGATAACCTCACCGAACAGCACGACAGCAATTATTGAGACAAGAACCATCGACACATCCTTCCATTTGAACAGGTCGATAGCAACCTGGAAGAGCATCCCGATTCCGCCGGCTCCGACCATACCCAGCACCGTAGACTCACGGATGTTGATGTCCCACCTGAGAATCGTGACTGCCCAGAAAGTCGGAAGAACCTGCGGGACGATCGAGTATGTAATAATATGGCCTTGGGAAGCACCAGCAGACTGAAGCGCTTCAATTGGTCCCCAGTCCATCTCTTCAATACTCTCCCCGACGAGTTTACCCATGAACCCGATAGCACGAAAAGTGATCGCAACAACTCCGGCCATGGGTCCCGGTCCGAGAATTGCCACAAAAAGCAGAGCCCAGATCAGGGTATTGATGGATCGTGAAGAAACGATAATCACACGCGCAATGCCCAAGGTCACCTTGTTCGGCGAAACATTGGCAGCCCCGAAATAGGCAACAGGCAGAGAGATGATGACCGCAAAGAGCGTACCGATAGTTGCAATGTTTATTGTTTCAATCAGTACTGGTATAATTTCGGGTAATGCACCGAAATTAGGCGGAAACATTCTGTATGTCATATCAGCTATCTCTTCAGGAGCGGACCAAACCCACGGCCAGAAGATATCTACCGTACTGAAAGTCCATGCCAACACGATTGCCGCACCAAGAAAACCAAGATACCTGTATAACTTCTGTTTCGGAGTAAATCGACGCCATGTATAGGATTCTTTCTTTCCCAAATCTTTGAGGGGTCCGGAAGTAAGATTACTCATTTTGTGAACCTCCTCAGTTTGCCGCTGATGAACTCCGCAACAAGGATCAATGCTATCATGACAATTAGGATCGCGGATGCGGTAGCATAATCATACCGGCCGAAGGCAGAATTGAGGGTGTTTCCGATACCGCCGGCACCGACAAGACCGATGACAGCCGAGGCACGAAGGTTAATATCAAGCTGATACATTGTAAGACCGATAAGACGCGGTTTTATCTGGGGGAACACCGCATAGATGAGGGTAGTGAAAAAGCCTGCCCCGGTAGAGCGGAGTGCTTCAATCTGCCCGTACTTGATCTCCTCTATTGCTTCAGCGATGAGTTTTCCCACAAACCCGAGGGTATATATGATTAGAGTGAGAATACCTGCAAAGGCTCCAAAGCCGACTGCCTTTACAAATAGTACACCGAGAACAACAGGGTGCAGAGAACGGGCAATAATGATAATTCCCCTTCCAAGACCATAAGTTGGGAGAATCGAAATATTTCGCGCCGCCATAAAGCCGAAGGGTATGCTTATGAGCACACCGACTACTGTTGCAGCTATCGTTATCTGAATACTTTCAATAAAACCTGTGACAATCAGTCCGCTTCTGGATGCGAAATCCGGTGGTACAGCTCCTGAAAAGATCTGTCCGGCTCTCGGAATACCGCGTATCACACGATCTATATCAAGCTCAAGTGTACCGAACGCATACCAAAGATATATGATCGAAATGATGGCGATGCTATACCGAATAAGCGGACTCGCTATAAACGAAGGTTTTTTCCAGCGATAATGGGCTTGGCTGTCTAATGCATCTGTCCTGCTCATTACGCCTTCTCCATTTCCGGATGCTTCTGTTCGTTCAATTCATCCTTTTCAGTATAGATTTTTTCAAGATAATCATCGGTAAGTTCTTCGGGCTTCCCGTCAAAAATCATGACTCCTCCGCGTAGACCAACAATTCTGGAAGCATAATGCTTCGCCTGAGCCACGTTGTGGAGGTTTATTAGCACAGGAAGGTCAAGCTCTTCTGCCAGATTGGCGATCAGCTCCATGATCCTCTCAGATGTTTTCGGATCGAGTGAAGCTGTCGGTTCGTCAGCAAGCAGAATATTCGGATTCTGCATCAGGGCACGTGCAGCCCCTACTCGCTGCCGCTCCCCGCCCGAGAGTTCATCGCAGCGTTTATTTACATATTGGGCGAGTCCAACACGTTTAAGCAGCTGATAGGCATGATCGACATCGTCAGACGGAAACTTTCTGAACAGTCCCCTTAAGAAGGGTACGTACCCCAGTCTTCCTGAAAGCACATTTTCCATAACAGTAAGCCGATCCACCAGGTTATAGCCCTGGAAGATCATCCCAATGTTACGACGAGCGTGTTGAAGCTCTTTTCCATGAAGTTTGAGCAGATCCACTCCATCAAGCAGCAGCTCTCCTGAATCTGCCTTGACAAGACGGTTGATGCAGCGAAGCATTGTACTCTTTCCCGCACCGGATGAACCAATGATAGCTGTAAGCTTCTTATCCCCAGTGGAAAAATTCAGGCCTTTGAGAACGGCTTCTCCGTTCCCGTAGCTTTTTACTAGATTCTTTATTTCAAGCATAATCCCTCACATGTAAGTAAAGATGAAACCGGTGCCGCGAAAAACGGCACCGGTAATAAAGAACACTCAACATAATAATCTTTCAGTTCCTAGAGACCTTCAAAGGTATACTCTACCCCGTTGTGCTCCTGAATCTTTCGTATTTGTGCCCACTGGTCCTTATAGTTGATTTCAATGAAACCATCCACCTGGAACTCTTTACCGAGAGGAGTACCGTTGAAATCATAGCTCAAGAATGCTTCTTTGATCTTTGCTACGAGATCCGGATGCAGATCATGAGCATGTCCGTATGAAGTCGTCGGGAACGGATCTGTTTCGAAAATAATCCGCACATCTTCCGGATCGAACAGTCCTCGTTCAGCCATGCGGTTAACTACCTCGGATGCAACCGGAGCTGCATCATAGTCCCCTGCGACAACACCTAGTGCTGAGTTTTCGTGACTTCCAGAGAATTCGACTTCATAATCCTCACCGGGTACAACACCCATGTCAGGGAAAAGAGCTCTAGGAGCCATGTTCCCTGAGTTTGAAGTCGGGCTAGTGTGTGCGACACGTTTACCCTTCAGATCCTCAAGCTCGTACAGATCGCTGTCGGCTTGAACGTATACCTGCAAAGTGTAACCGAACTGGCCGTCTGCTCCGCCCATGATTGCGAATGGGACGTAGCCTGCAAGGTTTACTGCAAACGGTGTGGGTCCTGTGGAAATACCTGCGATATGCAGTCTTCCGGCTCTCATAGCCTCTACCTGTGCAGCATAGGAATCAACCGAGAAAAATCGAACGTTTTTTTCTGTAACGTCTGCAAGGTGGTCAAGAAACGGCTGCCAGATATCCTGATAGACTGCCGGGTCCTCAACAGGAGTATAGGCAAAAATCAGTGTATCCGGATCAACCCAGTCAGCCTCATTCTTCGGTAAATCTGCAACCAGATCCAAATTCTCATCACAGAACATTGTATCCAGCAGCCCCCTGTTGGTGCATTCCTCAGCCGGCTGAACGGCTTCCTTCTGTCCTGCTGCGAACAACATAGAGAATGTGCAGATCATCATCAGTGAAACAATTAAAATTCTCTTCATCTTCTCTCCTTTTTTTGTAGAAATAATTTTTTATCTTTAATGTTCATTTCTTTTCATTTATGTTGTTTTATACGCTGTATCAATCTAAAAAGAAATATTTACGATCACTAACAATCATAGTATACTTTCGGTTAGGATGCAACAAAAAAGCTTTTCGACCATAATTTTTTTCAGATTTGACAGGTTCTGAACAATAAAGGAGGAATGATAAAAAGTAAACATAAGCTATAAGAAGCGGTGAATATCATATGCTACAGTAATGAATAGACAGTTACTGTAGGCAAGGTTACAGTTCGTCATATTTACTGGTCCCTAGAGACCGAAAAGGAGAATGAAGAGCCGTAACCGAAACATTCAATGGTCCCTAGAGACCGGATTGGAGAATGGAAGAATTCACCGAACAGGAGCCTGCAGAGGACTGAAATAATCAACTGGAGGCAAGCTTATGAAGATGAGCGTGGGAGTGGACCTGCACAAGAGTCAGATGACGGTGTGTATGCTCAGAGAGAATCACAAGGAAATTGAAGAGGCCGTATACCCAACAACAGCAGGAGGGTATGCAGACCTATTGGGAGATCTGGTTAGCTGGGCAGAACGGGGAGATACGGTAGCCGTAGCGGTAGAGAGTACCGGGAATGCGAGGTATTTCAAGAACCAGATGGAACGAGCAGGATTTCCCGTGACCGTGGTCAATACGATGAAGTTCAAAGTCGTGAATGAATCGGTCAAGAAGACTGACCACCATGATGCGAAGACCTTGGCAGAGTTTCTTGAGAAAGAGATGCTGCCGGAATCGAGGTTATGCTCTCAAGAGAGTGAGGATATTCGTCGTGTATTGAAGACGAGGACAGCAATCGTGAGAACCGTAGTAACGGTAAAGAACCAGATACACGGGATGCTGTTGGGATATGGGATCGAGACAAAACGAGCTGCGCTGCAGAGTAAACGAGAAAGGCAGCGTATCCTGAACGGTCTCGAGGACCACGACGATTACGGACACGCTGCCAAAGCGGTAAAACCACTACTTGAGACGATAGACAACCTGAGCGCAGAAGTCAAGAGGCTGACGGAATTATTGGAGCAGATGGTATATGAAGATGAAGACGTGAAGCTGCTGAGAACAATTCCTGGAGTGGGTTTGATAACCGCCTCAACGATACGGGCATATACCGATGATATTGGTCGGTATAAAGATTCGAAAGCATATGCTTCCTATACAGGACTCGTTCCATGGGTACAGAATTCTAATGAAACGATCCATCATGGGCATATAACAAAGCGGGGATCTAGTGAACTACGAACAGCGTTTGTACAGATGTCGTTAGGTATGATTCGTATGCCGATGAAAACTGGCGGGTTTCGTATCATGATGAGATATCAGGATATGAAGAAGTATAAAGGAAGCGGGAGGAGTATTGTTGCAACATCAAGGAAACTTGCAACGATAGTACATTCGATGCTTACTAAGCGGCGGGAGTTTGATCCTGCAATGATGCTCAGTAGGCAGTGAGAAAAAAACTTTGTAGGCTTTTTACGGCTTAGAGGGTTTACTTTTTATAGGAGGAGTTCACATGGCTATGCTATTCGGGAATGCTAAAAATATTGAGTCGAATATCAATCAGTTCTTTGATGCAATTTCCGAGGCTGGTCTTATATTCTCAGCAGGGATATCAGACTACCTCAACCGGGATTTCGAGCAG
>JAIPFS010000115.1 GCA_021736545.1 Spirochaetia bacterium
TCCTGAGTGAACAGGCGAACGGCCTCGGCGGAATCTTCCTTCACCGGATCTGCTACGGCAAAGAATCCTAAGGGCTGGTCATCCACAGCAGCTTCAATTACCGTATGCCCCTTTCCCATCTCCTGCTCATACTGCTTGGAATCCTTCGGTCTTCCGATCCGATATGTTCTTCCGTCTATACGTCCTGTTATGCCTTCACCCTCCTCTTCATAGACATCCGAGACGGCAATTGCCGGCTTTTCACTGCTGCCGCTGCTGTTCTCGGGTTTTTCCGGATCGTAATCAACAGAGGCGGGCTTGTTCTGCTCTATTTGTTTGACATAGCTGATTATCGCCAGGCCCAGGGGATGTGATGAGTATCCTTCCAGGGCGGCAAGATTGGCAAGTTCTTCGTGAGGAATGTCCGTTTCTACCACCGTCGGAGATCCCTTGGTTATCGTCCCTGTCTTGTCCAGCAGAATGACATCAATATCCTTGGCTGTCTGAATAGCTTCGCCATCCTTTATAATAAGTCCTTTTTTTGCAGCGGCGCCGCTTCCAGCTACAAGAGCCATGGGTGTTGCCAATCCGAGGGCACAGGGGCAGGCTATGACCAAAGATGCGACAAAAGTGAATATCGCTGTGGAGAGGGGTCCTGCGAAGGGATCTATCCAGGGGAGCAGGGTCTGTGCCTGCAGAAGAAAGGGCTGCAGGAGCGGGTAGGCGAAGTACCAGGTCAGGCCTGCTGCTGCGGCCAGGCTGAAGACTACAGGAATGAATACCTTCGTTATCCGGTCAGCAAAAGCCTGGACTGGAACCCGCGATGATTGTGCATCTTCAATAAGGCGTATCATTTTAGAGAGAAATGTGTCTTCTCCAACGCGGCTGACCGAAACGGTCATGTTTCCCTTCTCCAGGAGGGTTCCGCCGATGACTTCAGCATCAGCCTCCTTGAATACCGGTACCGGCTCCCCTGTTACCATAGATTCATCAATATACCCGCTGCCGCTGACAACTGATGCATCCAGAGGGATGCGGTCTCCTGTGCGGATCAGCAGCTTCTGGCCGGGTTTCACTGTTTCCACGGGTACTTCTTCCTGTTTGCCGCTATCCAGGATGATTCGGGCTGTGCTGGACTGCAGCTTAAGGAGGCTCTGGATGTCCTGCGATGCACGGTATTTCAGGCGATTTTCAATATATCTGCCGGTGAGGTGAAAGGCGATGATCATGGTGGATATGGCGCCGAAGCTGAGTACCGGCATCCCTAAAATGGCCATGGGGGTGGTCAGCCAGGCTGCCAGAGCTCCCAAGGTGACAAGCGTGTCCATGTTGGTGTGACGATGGGTCAGCGCGATAGCTGCGCCGCGGATCACGTGACGTCCGGTGTAGAAAAGCACAAATGCTCCCGCTGCGAATTCCATCCATAGGTATCCGGGGATGTGCACGCCGGCCATATGAATCACCATGAGGATCATTAAGGGGACGGTTACTGCCAGTGCCTGAATAAACAGTTTTTCCGCCGCCTTGAATTTCTTTTGGATGATGTCTTCGGTGGCCGCCTGCTGTTTATATGTATAGCCTGCTTTGCGGACTGCCTCGGAGATGGTTTTTTCGTCCAGAGCTGTGTTTGAAACCAGCAGCCCCTTTTCTGTGGCCAGGTTGATGGAGACATACTCAATTCCATCCAGCTTCTTCAGCTGCCGCTCCACTATGCGTACACAGGAAGCGCAGGTCATGCCTTCCACGGCGAAGGTTGTCTGGTAGTCCTCCGCATGCCCGTTGTTGTTTTTTGAAGGATGTTTCTCTGTGTCCTTAGGTGTGTCATCTGCTGTATTTCGGCTCATAAATTTGTCTCCTCGAGCTTTACACTCTTCTGAGATTTACTTGGTTTCACCTTCATCCGCGGTGAGATCTGCTTTCAGCTCCTGATATTCATCACGGCTGATGTCTCCCCGGGCTAAACGAAGCTTCAAAATTCGGATTGCTTCATCCTTGAGTTCCTCATCTCGCTGAATTCTGTCGGTTTCCTGCTCTTCTCCAGTTTCCCGGTCTCCTCCATGGGAGGAAGCATAGTGTTCTGGATCGTAGAAGTCGGTAAAGCCGTCCCTGTGTTTTCCCCGCAATGAGTAGATAATGAAGCCTACAGCTGCAGTTACTATAAGAATAAAAATGATTGGGAAAAGCCAATTCGAGCCGGAATTCCACGGTCCGTACCAGCCGCCGCCCATATGACCTGCCAATCTGCTGCCTTCAGTTTCAGCAGGAAAGGCATAGCCTTGGGTCTGCGTATTGCCTCCGTCTGATCTGTATCCCGGTCTGTAGCCAGGTCTGTATCCAGGGCAGTAATAGGCCGATGCATACTCCTCCGGAACCCTGTTTCCCCACGTTTCTGCAGCGGTATATGCTCCGTTTTCGTTTACTGTATTGCTTACTGTCTGTCCTGAGTTTCCTGTGCTGCTGATACTTCCGGTGTCCGCAAATGCGGTAAACCCTGAAGCTGCCAGCATTATGATGAATAATAGAGTAGATATGTTTTTCATTTCCCCATCCCCTGCCGTAACGGCACTACGTTTCGTCAGCTGTCCCAGCCTCAGCCAAGGCGTCTGAACTTGGAAAGAACGTCCATGATCTCTTCAATTTTCTCTTCCTGGTCTTCCTTGTTGTCGCTGCGCATGCTGCTGATAACACAGGTATTCAGGTGCTGATGCATGATCAAATCTTCAACTTTACGAATTGCGGCTACAACTGCCCGTGTTTGGGACAGAATATCGATGCAATAGCGATCGTTATCTATCATTTTCTGAATGCCCCGTATCTGTCCGTCAATTTTATTCAGGCGTTTTTTTGCATCATCCTTCTGTTTTTCATTCATCATGGTATTAGTTCTCCCTTCTGTTTATAATTATAATATACTATACCCTGGTAGGGTAGTCAAGGAATTAAAATAGTTACTTTTGTCTATTTTGGTATAGGACTGCAGAAAATAAAAAGCTTAGTACAGCTGCTTATCCTGACATGATAAGCAGCTGATATGGGTTTAAGTAGGTTTAACACATTTTTAACACATAAGAATGGAGAAAAAACAAGGGAATTATGGTGTTTTTTCTTGTGCGTTGAAGAAAGGTGGAATATTATATTGGTAGGTGTGATTGAAGTTTTGGAAAGATAGTTTTTCAGTGTACATGTATGTATCTGCCGGTTATGAGAAAAATCACTGATGAATATTAAACCGTTTCATGCATGCAGAAGCTCATGTTAGGGGATTGAGCTTTTTTATCAGGCTGGGGGAGTCCGTTAGACAGATAATGTAGTACGTATTGTTATTTTACAAAACCTGAAATTATTTCAGGACCTGCCTTTTATGGATGCTGCCGAAATGTGATGATTTTCTGACTCATTTGAAGAATGCAAAGCTTCAAGAGATTTGCTCGTAATGTGATATATGTGATATATGCGATATTGCCTGTTTTATGGGAGGGGTATATGTATTTCAATAAGATTTCAGAAAAGTCCAAGGACAATAAACATGCAGGAAAAGTCTCAGGCTCTAAGTTCAGAAAGAGATTTGTCGTGCTGCTGCTTATTTTATGTATGCTGCTTTCCATGGGCTCGGCTTTTGCGAAAGTCCGCAGTGTCAGATCCAGGGCAATAAGTACAAAAGATGATATTGTGTTCACTACAAAAAAATATGCACGAATGGATTCATCAATTTTTTTGAACAAACCATTTATCAGTGTTTCAATACAGAACGGTCCTGGCAATACAAAGGTTGAAATAGCGTTAAATATTATTATTGAATCTGATGATACCGCTTGGGATTCAGAAACTTCAGTGACTGTTTATCGTGAAATTGATAGCAATGAAAAAGTAGTTTTTAAAAATGATGATATAACAACAAATTTAGATTCATATTTAAACTCTTTCGAGATTGGTGAATTTGATTCGGACTTTTCTAGTGATAGTTTTGATTATAATGATTTGTTGTTACCAGGAGCAGAACTACCTGAAGGGAAATACACCATTTATTTTACTGTAAATGAAATAAACCCTGAGACAGGTGAAAATCTTGAAGGTGGAATTGAAGGCTGGAAATCAGTTGAGGAAAATTTTTTGGTTGTAAGTCTTAATAATTTAATCATTACAGAAACTCCTAATAAAGATACTTTAGATTCTCCTGAGCTTGTTTGGGAACTTCCTGAAATTCCTAAATATGATGATGACAGCAGTGATTATATAACTACTTCATTGGCAACAATTACTGGTGATAATGTTGATTTTACGAAAAGAATTCAACATGAGGAGGTAAAAAGAGAAGGTAGCAGCGAACTGAAAGGTTATCCCGATGACACCTATTTTTCAGATGGTGAAGTAGCCCTTGATCTCTCTTCTGAGAATCTGTCATTTAGAATGGGAGAAGAGTACGAGTTTATTGTGAGTTTTTTAGACTGGAATGATGAGCTGATAAAATATGCTGAATCAACATATACTTTTCCTGCATACTATCCCAAATACTATGCTCCTGATGGCGAAGAGGTGGAAACCTTGACCCCAACCTTTGAATGGAGTTTCGATGAATATCAAGAGTGGGTTGAATCATACGATTTGTATCTGAATGGACGGCTTTTTGAGGAGAATATTTCGGGAACCACCTTTACTCCGGATGAAGCTCTCAATTTTGGTGATGAATTTACCTGGTATGTAATTCCGAGCTACAGTTCAGACGGGAGTCCCTTTTTTACAACACCTCCCGAGACAGCTGCATTCTCTACCTTTGATCATGCTCCTCCGGAGTTAGTCATTTCAGTACCCGGCAGCGGAGATGAAATTTTTAATGGTGAAAGTTATACATTCACCGCAGATATAGAGACTTTTGATGATACCGATATTGAATCAGTTGAATGGACAGTCAATGGAGAAAGTTACAGCGGAGATAGTATAGATTTTGAACCTTCCGGGCTGCCAACAGGTACATTGCAGGTAAGCTGTACAGTTACTGACAGTCTGGGAAGTACAGATACTGAAGCAGCAGAAGTAGTTATTCTTAACCCTCGGGTTGCCATAGACGATGTTGCGGACAGGACCGTCTTTGCCCATGAAGAGGTAAATTTTACAATAGATCCAGGAAACAGCGGTGATGTGGATGAATATATCTGGTCTGTTATATCCCCTGATGGAAGCGAGGAGAGTTTCAGCGGGGATACACTTGCTTTTGAGTTTACCCAGCTCGGTGAGTATGAAATTACCGCAGCAGGACTGAAGGAAGACAGCTTCGGTAATGAGAAGGAAGTTTCAAGCGGGAAGAGCCTCATCACCGTAGAAAGTTCCGGACCGCCGCAGCTTGTGTTTCTGAAACCTGCTGCCATGGGACTTCTTGCAGCTGGACAGGAAGTGGGTTTTACCGCAGATATCTCCAGCACTAGTGAAGACATTCAGAATGAAATAACTGAAACCATTTGGGAGGTGAACGGGGAAGAGTTTACTTTCGATGGAATTCAGGAAAGTTTCA
>JAIPFS010000116.1 GCA_021736545.1 Spirochaetia bacterium
GCTAAGAGTGAGCTTATCTGATTTTTTCTTTCCCAATAATCATATACTTTTCCTGGATATACCACAAATACTACATCAAAACCTTTTTTCAAATCGGGTTTTTCACGGCGGTACACTTCACGAACATGACGTTTTACTGTATTTCGTTCAACTGCATTTCCAAATTTTCGGGCGGGGATACAAACAATTCGATTCCAGGATAGCTTGTTTTCTTGATACAGCATCTTTGCCCCATAACAAGATACTTTCTTCCCGCCGGAAAAAACCTGACGTATTTCAGATGTTTTCTTTAATCGTTCTTTTCTAGTAAGGCTTTTTTTCATTAGCAACGGACAGCTTTTTTCTTCCCTTTCTTCTTCTTCTTGCAAGTACCTGTCTGCCGTTCTTTGTCTTCATTCGTGCTCTGAATCCGAATTTTCTATTTCTTTTAACTCTGCTTGGCTGATATGTTCTTTTCATGAAAGAATCTCTCCTTATACAAACGCTTACGCGGATTATTCAAATTTTTTTGTTTTTATGTTCTGTAATGCCGTATATTGCTGTTTTTCTCTATACTCTGCATTAACGCACAACTCTTCAGTATACTTTTTTATTGTATATTCTTTGAGTGTGGAAGTATACATATTGAGACCATTTTTTGTCAACCCAAAAGTACCCTGATTGCATGGATATCTAATTCGGGAAATTCCCGCTGAACTCTTTTTAGAATTACTTTTTTCTTCATGGATACCATCTGGGACCAGCCGGGATGATCAACTTCCACAAGCAGGGTATGGTTTTCAATTTCCTTGAGTTTTGCATGTGCTGCAATATCATAACCGACAATACTATCCCATTTTCTGAAAACTGAAATATAGCCTTCATGTTCATCATATTTAAGATCTTTGAAAATTTCATCAATCAGTTCTGATGCTTTTTTCATGCCTGAATTACCCCTTCGGCAACAGTATAATCAATTCCGGAAGAATTGCCATCTTTAAAATAGGATTCATCGGGAAGAAAGGTCAATACAGCCTGTTCATAGCCCTCAAGTTGAGCAAGAAATTTTTCACGTTTTTCCGGATCCAGTTCAAGGAGAACATCATCAAGCAGGAGGATAGGAAGATTTCCTGTTTTTTTCTTATAAAAAGATGATTGTGCTGATCGCAGCACAAGAGAAATCAGCCGAAGCTGTCCTGTAGATGCTGTGGCGGTAAAATCTCTTCCCCGATCCATGAAAACAAACTTATCGCGATGAGGACCGGATGTTGTAGTTTGAAATCGTATATCCCGTTCTAAACGTTCTTCAAGCAGATCTTCTATCTGTTTTTCATGCTCTAGTCCTTTCCATGAAGGTTTATAGGCAACTTCCAAATATATATCGTTACCTGATATATCAGCATACAAATGGGGGAACAATGTATTAAATTCAGCTGTAATTGCTTTTCGCTGGTTCTGTATGAGTAAACCTAATTTAGCAAGCTGATGATTATAAACCGGCAGCAGATTATAAACATGCTCTTTAATAGCTGTATTACGCTGTTTCAATATACGGTTGTAGGATCGAATATCATCCAGAAAGACGGGGTCATAAAGGCACATCGTCTGGTTGAAGAATTTTCTACGGAATTCCGGCGGTCCGCTGACAAAAGACATATCATCATGAGAAAAGAGAATACAGGGAAGAAAATAGAGCAGTTCCTTTCTATCTTTGATCTCTTTTCCATCAGCAAAAATCTGCATTACACCTTTTTTCAGTTTCACATGAATTTTTCGTGATATTCCCGCCTTGCCTGATTCATCTTTTTCACGGATTAATGCTTTAAGAAAAGCTTGATCCTTCTCATGATTAATGAGTTCACGGACTTTTCTTGTCCTGAAAGAAGAACCGTAGCATATCAAATAGAGGGCTTCAAGAAAATTCGATTTTCCCTGACCATTATTTCCAGTAAGCGTGATATGAGGAGCATCCATGTGTATTACTGCATCTGACAGATTTCTGAAGCCGGAGACCTGAAGTGAAGTAAATTTCATTATATTTTTATTTCCGTATTATAATTCCAGTCAGCATATCAACAGAGAAAATTAAGCTTAATTCCAGTCAGCATGCCAAGAATACCAAGCTGGAAACCTAATCTATCTGCATCGGCATGATTATATGGAAAAAATCTTTAGCCGGCTCAGGACGAATTGTTATAGCTCGAGAATGGTCAGTAAACTCAATTACCATTTTATCTGTTCCCATTGCCCTGACTGGATGCATAAGATACAGATAATTCAAGGCAAGTTTAACCTTTTCACCTTCGTATTCACATGCAATTTTTTCTTTAGCAATACCTATATCACTCTCTTCAGAGTATATAAGCAGATGACCTTCTTCAATATCAAAATAGATTCTTCTTGATTTCTGTTCTACCAGCAGTGAAACACGTTTAAAAGCTTCGAAGAATTCTGCTCTGTCAATTATGCAGCTGTTTGTCTGTTCTTCTGGAATAACACGACGATAATTGGGAAATTTTCCCTCTATCAAAGTTGAAGAAAGTTTATGACTGTCGAAATGAGCAAAAATATAATTATCTGATATTGCAAGGGAAAGATTTCCTTCCTTGCTGGCTAGTTTCGTGATGAGGTGCAGAAATTTCGGTGGTATAATTATCGGACTGAATGAGGGAACAGCAGTATTCAGGGAGCGACTGATAAACGAGAGTCTTCTTCCGTCAGTTGCAACCATGGTAAGGCCATCTTCATTCTGCTCCATGTAGACCCCGTTAAGGAAAAATCGGGTTTCATCATCAGAAACAGCAAAAATAGTCTGATCAACCATCTCCATAAAATCTCGCTGGGATACATCGAAAAAGGTATCATTTCCTGCAGACTTCAGTTCTGGAAATTTCTCAGAGCTGATGCTCCGCAGTGTAAACTGTATATCCCTATCTTTTACAGTTATCAGCAAGTGATCTTCTTCCTGTTCAAAAATAATCTCTCCATCCGGAAGCGACCGTAGAATACCGAGCAATTTATCACAGAAAACAGTTGTGCTTCCGGGTGTCAGAGTCTGTACGGGAATTTCCGTTTGAAAGGCAACTTTCAAGTCCGTAGCTTTAATGTTCAGGGTATTGTCCACTGTTTCAAGAAGCACATTTGAAAGTATGGATAGTACATTTTTTGATGAAATTATTTCATGTGCAATGGAAATTTCTTTTAATAGAGTGTTTTTATCGCTGGTGAATTTCATTCCTTACTCCTTACTATATATTTATAAAAGCAGTAGTAATAGTAAGGGCTGTGGATATTGTGTACAACTTTTTTAATTCATTGTATTGAAAGATCCTGCCGCCCTTTTTACCTGTGCATAAGTTTGCTGTTTTATCCACAGTCTATCCACAGTTTACCATACTTACCTACATATCAACAACTGAAATTTGTTATCCACTGTTTATACACAACTTATAAACAAGTTATTCCCATTTGCTGAATCTGACTCATTTCATACAGTTCCCAATTGTTTATCGGATATTATTATCGTAATTAACGTGAACTTTTTTTATACTCCTTTACCTGCCTGATGAGGCGCTGCATCGTATTATCCAGAGTTGAATCACTTTGAATTCTTGATTCTACGCGCTGGCAGGCATGCATAACTGTGGAATGATCCCTTCCACCAAATTCGTAACCGATTTCTGTTGTGGAAAGATCCGTCATCTGTCGTGAAATATACATCGCAATCTGACGAGGAAAAGCGATGGCCTTTGTTCTCTTTTTCCCGCGGATATCAATATGTGAAATATTAAAATAGTCACTTACCACCCGCTGAATGGATTCAACGGCAAAACTTTCTTCATTTGTTAAGGAGTAGGAATCTTTCAGCTGTTCCATAGCTATTTCTCTCGTAATTTCTTTATTCAGCAGACGTGAATAGGCTATAAGTTTTGTAAGCGATGCTTCAAGATCCCGCACATTGGTATTTATGCTTCTGCTGATATATTCGAGAACATCATCTGAAATACTGAAGCCCTGTACATTGCACTTTTTCCGTAATATAGCCATGCGTGTTTCGAAGTTGGGCGGCTGGAGATCAACATTCAGCCCCCGTTCAAAACGGCTTCTCAGTCTGGCTGTCAACTCTTTTAATTCTGATACTGGACGGTCGCAGGTGAAGACCATCTGCTTATTTGAATCATACAGAGCATTGAAGGTATGAAACAGTTCTTCCTGAGTCTGAGATTTATTCTGGAGAAAATGAATATCATCAATAAGGAGTATATCCACTTTGCGGTATTTATTTTTGAATTGCTGATTCTTCCGCTCTCCGATGGCTTGTATAAATTCGTTTGTAAAGGTCTCTGCTGTGACGTAGGCTACCGAGAGATTATCATTTTCCTGAAGTACATAGTTGCCGATAGATTGGATGAGGTGTGTTTTCCCTAATCCGACACCGCCGTAGATAAGGCAGGGATTGTAGGTAGTTCCGGGATTTTTTGCGATAGCTAGACAAGCGTTATATGCAAAGGAACTGTTTTCTCCAATAACAAAGGAATCAAAGGAGTATACTTCATTCAGCGGTTCTTTTCCCCTGTTTCTTCTATTGTTTCTGTTCGTTTGCGTTGTAACTGAAGCTGAGTTTTCGTATGAAGAATCACGGAAATTTGAGTCTGGTTTTTCTCTTTCAGGAGAATCAGGAGAATGTGTATTGGGTTTTTTGGTGGTCTTATCAGCAGAATATTGAGCAGCAGATTCTTGTTTTTTTGAATTTTCTGTATCTTTTCCCGATTTACCCGGACTGCGTTTTTTTACAACAAAATCTATCCGCATATCGACGCCGGTAAGATCATCAATAGTATTTTTAATCAGAGAAAAATAGCGCTGCCGCACTTGATCCTGATAAAAAGCAGAAGGTACGGAGAGGCATATAGTTTCCTTGCTTGAAGAATCATACATGATATTTGTAAACCACATAAGAAATTCTTGTTCAGAGAGTATCGTTCTGATCTGGCTGACTGCTTCGTTCCAAAAAGGTTCATAGTTCCAGTTGTCATGCTTCATAAAGTTCATTTTAATACAGGGCACCAATAAAGGCAATAAGAGAGAAATATTATTACAGGTAAGCAATGATTAAAGGGTATGCTGCAAAAATAGTGGAAAAAATTTTCTATTACTCTGTAACACTCGTTTCGAAGAGAAGTCGGGATCCGTATGAGAGAAAGATTTAAGATTTTTTGTACGGTGGTACTATTCTGTGAAAAGGGATATACTGCCACTAAGATCTTACTCATAACGTTTTTTCGGGTATTAATCGATTCTATGGGTTCCTTTACTTTTTGTTTCAGAATCTATATAATAAATAAGCTATACTGATGAGCAGAACCTATGAGTAAAACTCAAAAATCCTTCGTTTTTGAAAGCAGGTACATATATTATGCAAACAGAAAATTCCGCATATTCAGCCCAGGACATTCAGGTCTTGAAGGGCTTAGAGGCTGTGA
>JAIPFS010000117.1 GCA_021736545.1 Spirochaetia bacterium
GATTATATCAGCAGTCTCAAGCTGAAAAAAATTGATTTGGAAATGGCTGCCCTCTCCCTGGAAGAGAGACTTTCCAGCAGCAGGAGTATATATAAGGAACTTTCTCAGCAGGTTTCAGCTCTTCCTGAAATCAAGGAAGCATATATACAGAAAAAAACCCGGGTTAACGGTCTAAAAGCGGAGTTTCAGGGTCTTGAAAAGATGTATGCACAGGCTCAGGAACTCTATGACAAAGGAATCTCCGACTTTACGGTAATCTCAGACCCCCAGGTGCCCATCTATCCGATCAGTTCAACAAAAAAACTATTAGCCATAGCCGGCGCTTTTCTTGTGGGGGTGATGGGCTTAGCAGTACTTCTTCTTTTGGAACTGCTGAATACCCGGATAAAATCCGACAGAGATGCTGCACAGAAAACCCGTCTCCCCGTACTCGGCTCACTTCCGCGGGTACGAAATACCCAGGCCTTGATTCCTGACGCAACCCATACCGGTGTTCATATAGAACAGTTCAGAATCATGGCCAGACCGCTGCGGATAAAGTACAAGGAGTTCGGAACAGTTTTTCTGATAAGCAGTACAAAAAAAAATGAAGGAAAAACAACGGCAGCTGTAAATCTTGCTTCTGTATACGGCCGCAGGGATGAACGGGTTCTGCTTATGGACGCACAGATCCGGAAAAGGAAAACATCTCTTTCCTACGCAAAAATCCTGGAACAGAGAGCTTCAGACACTGATGCTGAAGAAGCAGTCCCCATGGGACTTGGTGAATATCTTTCCTATATGGCAAATGAAGCTGAGGAAATAATTGAGCCGACAGTTCTCCCTGGCGTAGATACTATCTCGGTTCACACAGAAGCTGTTATTCCTGATATCCTTCAGTCCAACCGTATGAAAACCCTTATTGATGAACTCAAAAAGCAGTATTCCATCATCATTATTGAAGCGCCGGATGTTCTGAGTTATGTTGATGCGGAAATACTTTCAGAATATTCTGATGCCGTACTGTTCGTTCTGAGATGTAATACGGCAAAATCCGCCCAGGTAAAGAAAGCCGTTGAACGCTTAAAGCAGGCTCCTGCACCGATAGAAGGCCTAATTGTAACAGATATTGATTCAGCGTATCTTTAAATTGATAAGAAGCTCAGCTTCAATTTTTTTATTATGCAGAATGCGACTGCTGAACTATCGAGGGGGATAGTATTTCCATGGAGAGACCTATATGAGCACAGCGGAAAAACGAGATACAAAATTCAAATCCTCAGATACATCAGCGCTTACATCCTTCGACAAGAGCTCGGAGAGCTCATCAGATAATGAACTGCTGCAGATATTCTATGAGATTTCTTTAGCCATCGGTGATTCACTGGTTCAGAGAACCATGCTGAGTAAAAGTCTGAGCACCTATTTGAAAAAACTTGAATGTTCTATGGGAGCAGTGATTCAGGCAAAAACCGAAGGAGGGACGCTCAACTTTGATATTGCCTACTCAATTCCCCGTAATTTTGAGCGTCAGGCTTCCGATTACGAAGAGATCATCAGAAAACAGGGACCTGAAGTGGCCAAAGAGGGCTTGGATGTCATAAAAGGGAAACGAGGTGATAATTATTACTATATTATGAGCCTTTCTGATATCGGTCTTCTTTTTCTGCTTAAACCGCAGGCACCCCTGGAAGATCACATCATTGATGCCCTGCGTCCGCTTAACACCAAACTGGGAAAAGCTTTCAGGGCTTGTCTGCAGAGTGAAGCATACATTCAGAACAACCAGCAGTTTATGCAGATGACCAATATGCTGCCGGGCATACTGTTTGAAATCGATACCAGCAAAAGAATAACCTTTATCAATAAACGAACCTATGAGATTTTTAAGACCATAGATTCAGATCAATTCAAGCCGAAAACGATATATGAGCTCTTTAAAAAAGATGAAATCCCTAAATTAGATGATTTATTCAGAAATATTGAAGAGGGAACAGCCCTGGTCAGCGCTGATTCCTGGATGCAGACCATGCGGGGAACGCTCCTCCCTGTTTCTCTCAACCTGTCACCGATTAACCGTGATCAGCAGATTGTAGGATTCAGGGGCATAGCCACAGATATTTCCGAACGTATTAAATATGAAAACAAGCAGAAACAGCTGCTTAAAAAGCTCTCAGAAAACATACGAGAGATGAATTGTCTGTATGGGATTTCCCGGCTCACCTCTGATTCCGATCTCTCTCTGGATGAAATTTTTAATGAAGGCGTAAATATCATCCCCGGGTCTTTTGAAAAGGAAGATCTCATTTCAGCGGAAATCAAGTTCCAGAACCAGAGGTATGAAAGCCGGGATTTCCACTCCACGGAAAACTGGATCTATTCCGATATTTTCATTAACGGCGAAAAAGCTGGAAGCGTTTCTGTCTTTGCTCCGGAAGATTATGCATTTCATAAACATGAAAAAGAGCTTTTGGAAGCACTAGGCCATCAATTCGGAAACATTGCATCTAAAATGACGATCGAAGAAGAGAGAACTCGCCTGTACAACAACCTCATGGAGGACCTGGACACGGCCCAGTCGGTACAGAATTTTCTTCTTCCAGCCTGGTTCATCAATGATGATGATATTCTCTTTTCCTCTGATTATTCTCCATCCTCAAAAATCGGCGGAGACCTTTTCGATATGATCCGTCTGGATAATGACTCATATGTTATGTATATCGGTGATATTTCCGGTCACGGCGTACAGGCAGCCTTAACCATGACAGCGGTCAAATCCATCATTAATATGACCCTGGAGCAGGATGATATCTATAAGCATCCGGAAAAAGTCATTAGTACCCTGAATTCATTCCTTTCTAAAGAACTTTTTGATGAGAACTATATGACTTTCCTCTATGCCTATGTGGATCTGAAGGAAAATATGATTCACTCCCTGAGTGCCGGGCATCCCCCGGCAATGCTGCTGGACCAAAAAACAGGGACAGCCGATTTTTTTGAAGCCAAAGGTTCTATTCCCTTGGGATGGGTTGATGATTATGAATATAAGGCCGAGGATGTGGTTCATATACCGCTGGAGGAACACAAACTGTATATGCTCTACACTGACGGCTTATTTGAATGCAGCAACAACCGCGGCAAGCAGCTGGGAATGGATGGTCTGAAGTCTGTACTGAACAATGAAATTGATCCATTTTCTGTTATCTCACTGCCTCATGTCATTAGGGACTATCTGGTTGAACGGGATTTTGATATTTCTGAAGATGATTTTACGACTATTGCATTCTGCAGGAATCCCTATACCCGCCCGGAATCAAATACAAAACTGTTTCGGGTTCAAGCGTCCATAGAATCCACCATGCCCAAAGCTGAAGAGTGCGAAACCTTTATTATGGAAAAGACAGCAAATTCCATTGCTGCACTTCAGACTAAACTGGTGGTTAATGAATTTCTGAATAATATTATCGAGCACGGTCTGCATAAAGTTTCTAAAACCTTTATTCTTATTGAAGTTCATATTGAAGATGACATTCAGCTGATATTCCGGGATAAGGGCATGGAATGGGAGATGCCTGCGCGCAAGGATCCGGAAAACTTTTTCAAAGAACAGAACAAAGCTTCAGCAGACCGCGGGAGGGGAATACAGATGATTTACGGAGTAGTTAATCAATTCAGCCGAAAGCGTATGAACGATATGAATACAACGGTTTTCACAATCTCCCGCTAATCCTCTCTTCATTCACCGCCGCCGCTTCAGGAGGCTTCAATTGGTCCGAGGACAGCATCAGGATAAAAAAGAGAGAATCAGTTCCTCGGCGGTATTAAAGCATTAATCAAAGCACCAAAGGGATATCCTCCCAGGATGTAGTGTACTTTGGAGAGAGAAGATCCTGCTTCATCTGCCACTCCCTCCCCATTCCTGTCTGGAGACAGTAGAGCCCCCCCTTTCCATAGCGTTCCCGGATATCCATGGCCGTTTCCGCTGCACGATGTTTCCTCTGCTGAGTTTTGTTATCATCTTCAAATAGACTGCGCTGCTTTCCGTGCCATATATCTATATCATTCAGAAAAACTCCGACTTTTGCATAGGCATACCCCTTCCGGTAGAGGCTTTCTATGCCCTGTACTGCCAATTTTGTAAGATCCGGGAGATAAGAGCTGGGAGGATCCACCGCAAAGGTGATGCTGTTTCTATACAGCTTTTCCTCAGCGTGTCTACGGGTCTGAATAAAAACAGTTATGGAGCCTGCTGTAGACTGCTGCCGCATGAGCTTATCCACCGCCTGGGCAGTATAGCTTGCCGCTGCTTCCCGCAGAGATTCGATATCGCTGACCGTCCGACTGAAGCCGCGGGATGAGAGGATGCCTTTCTTCGGCTCATCCGGAACTTCTGCATCAATAGAGGGAAAGCCCTGGAGCTCCCATACTGTACGCAGGGTGACCACGGTCAGATGTTTCTTTACCCACGAGGAAGGAGCCTGACGGAGATCCCAAGCCGATACTATCCCGTGCTGCAGCAGGAATCTCCCTTTTCTGGGTCCTATTCCCCATATATCTACAGCACGTATTTTCCTGAGCACCGCTTCCTCCATCTCCTCTTTCAATATGCATACGCCGTCCCCATCGGCTGCTTTTTTAGCCCATTTGTTTGCCGTTTTTGCCAAAGTTTTTGTCCTTCCGAATCCTATGGAGACGGGGATTCCCGTATCTCTGCAGATGATACTGCGCAGCTCTGCAGCAAAAGCCTTCAGCTGTTTTCCGGTGAGGGACGCCGTAATAAAAGCTTCATCGATAGAGTACTCCTCCACACCCTCACAGTTTTCTGAAAGAATCCGCATTACCCGGTTTGAGAGGCTTTGGTAGAGGGTATAGTTTGAGGAGAAGACGGCAGCATTGACCGCTGCAAGATCTGCTTTAACTTGAAAATACGGTGTCCCTCGACGAATCCCTAGGGATTTAGCTTCACTGCTCATGGCAACTATACAGCCGTCGTTGTTTGACAGGACCGCAATCGGGCGATTTCTGAGATCCGGCCGGAAAACACGTTCACAGGAGGCGTAAAAACTATTGCAGTCAACTAAACCGACCATGTTTTAATCTCTCCCTTTCAGCCATTCGCCCTGTTTTACGGACCACTCCGGTTACGACACCGAAGACAGTAAAATCCTCCTCGGATCCGATGAGAATATCCTGATATTCACTGTTTTCCGGGTGCAGGATAAGCTGCCCGTTCTTGCGCAGCAGCGTTTTTACGGTAAATTCCCCATTAAGGGCCCCGACGATGATATCACCGGATATCGGCCGAAGGGAACGATCCACCACGATAATATCCGATGCAAGTATACCTGCATCTCTCATAGAATCACCACTGACCCGCAGAAAATAGCTTGCCGCAGGATGCTTGA
>JAIPFS010000118.1 GCA_021736545.1 Spirochaetia bacterium
GAATTCGATCAATCGTATTTCTGGATGTGGGTCCGGATATACTAATTGAAGCAATTACCTCTCCCCGAGAGTTGAAAATTGGAGCACCGACACAGCGCAAATGGTCTTCATGTTCCATATTATCCACCGCAAAGCCGTCCTTTCTAATATGCTCAAGTTCAAACTTCATGGTTTCAGGCTTAGTGATGGTGTTTTCCGTAATTCGCTCCAGTCCCTTTTCCTGCAGTATCTTGGTGATATCTTTTTCCGGAAGAAAGGCCAGAATTGCCTTACCCACTGCAGTACAGTACAATGGTGCACGAACTCCGATAACAGAATAGGTGCGAAGGCGTTTTTTTGATTCTACACAGTCGACATAGAGCACCTCTTCACGATCCAGGACCGTTAAATGGACGGTTTCATCTAACTCCATATTGATGCCTTTCAAGTAGGGGTTGGCAATTCTCGTGATATCAAGTTCCGACTGTGCCCTGCTGCCGAGCTCAATGAGCTTCAATCCGAGATGGTATTTATTTGTATCAAGGTTCTTTTCTATGATACTATAATGAGACAGCGTCTCAATGATATTGTGAGCAGTACTTTTGGGAAGCCCAAGCTCCTCGCTGATTTCTGTAGTTCCCATGTTCTTTCCAAGGGAAAGCAATTCAATTATTGCCATGGCTTTTGTGACGGTGTTATTCATATCTTCAATCCTTAGTTTATATATAAGAACAATATCACATATATAAGAACAAGTAAACCAAAGGACTGATTTTTTTTGATCCCCTGTTTTCTGTTGCATCTATCTCAATAGAATGTATGAAATAAGAAAATATTTCCCAGAAGAAATTTTTTTGTTGACAAGTAACTGCACGTCATATACAATCATATATAAGAAAAGCGTTCATATATATGAATTATATGGGATGGCAAAAAAGTTTTTCAATTTAAGGAGGAGTTTATGAGAAAATTATTGGTTTTAGGAATTATCTTAATTATGACTACCGGGATCCTGTTTGCTGAAGGTCAGCAGGAAGAGGAAGTCATAACGATAACTTGGTCTTCAGCAGGTGTGCCCGCGGATGCTCATACTGTAGCAATGTATGAATTCAAAGAGGAATTGGAAGCTCTTTCCAATGGAACCATGGAAGTAGAGGTATATCATTCAGGACAGCTGTTTACCCAGGAAGGTGAGAAGACAGCCCTAAGGAGAGGCGTTCTTGATATGGCCTATCTCAGTTCATCCTGGCTTGCTACGGAAATGCCCTATCTCTCCATGCTTGGTGCAGTGTATACCTTTTCCGGCTATGAGCATATGACTAAAGTTATGAATGGTGAAATTGGCGAAGAGGTCTTTGAGGATGTTGCGGATACGGTTGGTGTTAGACCGCTTTCAGCTTTTTATCTTGGAACAAGACAGCTGAATCTCCGTGATATTGGAAGAGAGGTGAGGACTCCCCAGGATATGGAAGGCGTGAAACTGAGAACCCCGAACAGCCCAGCTTGGATAGCCCTCGGTAAAGCACTCGGCGGTAACCCCACCCCGATGAATTTTAATGAAGTGTACCTGAGCTTGAAAACCGGAGCTGTAGATGGACAGGATAATCCGCTGCCCACTGATAAAAATGCGAAGTTCTATGAAGTAACCGACTACATCATTCTGACTGACCATGTGGTTGACTCTGTTTGGCCGACAATGAATGAAGAGAAATGGCAGTCCTTTACTGATCAGCAGAAGGAATGGGTCATGGAAGCACTGGAAAAAGCTCGAAAAGTATGTGACCAAAGTAATTTGGACCTGGAAGCCGAGCTGGTTGAATTTTTCAGAGCTGAGGGCTTAACGGTAATCGAGGATCCGGATAAAGAAGCCTTTGCAGACTACGCCCGCTGGTCCTACCAGAATGAAAGCCCGGACATTTCTGAACCCTGGGATTGGGATCTTTATGACAGAATTCAGGATATGAAATAGTTCTTGAGTCAGCTGTAATCAGCTGTTATGCGAGCAGCTGTTAGAAAGAAAATCGGGATTACTGCAGAGGAGTACATATCAGAGAATATCATTCTTTGTATTCCGATATAGCTAATCCCGATTTTTTAGAATTCCTGCGGCAAAGCGTGAAAATAGTGAGCTTTTGGATCAGAAAATCGTATGCGTAAGCATCAGCATGTTTCAGAGTAAGTAAATCGTATGTGTACGCAGCAGACAGGAGAGCTTTCTTTCAAAGAAAAATACTAGTGCTTTTCCCATAGGTAAACACGAGGAGCGGACTTCCATGTTTAAAAAAAGACTTATGAAAGCCTTACAGGTGATTGTAGATATTATAGAAATCTACATACCCAGTATAAGCTTCATTATTATGTTTTCAGCATTCATACTGCAGATATTCTACCGATACTTTCTCAACAATCCACTTACATGGCCGTATGAAATAACTGTGTTCGGATTTATGTGGACAGCTCTTTTCGGGGCTCTGTATGCGAAAAGAAAGGGAGGCCATGTCAAATTCACCCTGGTATATGATCATTTAAGCCCTCTGAAGCAGCTTGTTATGCGTTTAGTCGGAAATTCTCTCATCTGCATTTCCTTTATTATCGGTTTTTACCCAGCATACGACTATATCATGTATTTGGAATATCAGAAATCCACGGTTCTATTCATACCGTATCACATTGTCTATTTTCCATTTCTGATTTTTCTTCTGGGGACAATCATTCGTCTAATAATAGATATTGTTGAAGATATCAGTATCCTGAAAGATCCTTCGCGGCATAATGAGGTGGTAAAACGATGAATTGGCCTTTAATCATTTTTTTCCTAGGTTTTGTAAGTATATTCGCTTTACGGCTTCCCATAGCGCTCGGGATGCTGATGACTTCAATTTTCTATTTAGCTGCTGCATCCGGTCCTGGTGCAGTAATTGAGATGTTTGCAGAAAAGGTTCTCACCAATCTTGAAGCAAAATACATTATCATCGCGGTTCCTCTGTTTGTTTTTATGGCAAATGTTATGAATACGGGGAAGATAACGGATATGATATTCCGCTTCGCAAATGCCGTGGTCGGCAGAAGGAAAGGCGGTTTGGGACATGTGAACGTGATTGCCTCAATTATCTTTTCCGGAATGACCGGTTCAGCAGTGGCAGATGCTTCGGGCCTCGGCATGATGGAAATCAAAGCTATGAAGGAGTACGGATATGATGACGGTTTCAGCTGTGCAATAACTGCAGGATCGGCAACCATCGGTCCAGTATTTCCTCCAAGTATTCCCATGGTCTTTTATGCAATGCTGTCCGGAACATCCATAGGTAATCTCTTTCTGGGAGGCATGATTCCGGGACTGCTTCTCGGAGCTGCTCTTATGGTATATGTTGCCTTTATCGCAAATAAGCGCGATTACCCTCTGGGTTTTAAATACACTAAACGGGAAATACTGGTTATTACGATTAAAGCTTTCCCCGCCCTTTTCTCAGTAATAGTTCTTCTGGGAGGGATTTACAGCGGAGTGGTCACCCCGACTGAAGCGGGAGCGCTGGCATCTTTCTACGCAATTATTGTCGCTGTTTTTGTGTACAGAGCACTCGGTTGGAAGACCTTATGGCAATCCATAACAGAAACCGTTAAAACCACTGGGACCCTGTCCTTGATTGTGGGCTGTGCCTTCACGTTCTCTTTTATTGTTTCCCGGGAACATATTCCAGACTTTGCTGCGAACCTCCTGCTCAGCATGACGCAGGATAAATATGTTCTGCTTCTGTTCATTAATGTCATATTCCTGTTCTTAGGTATGTTCATTGATACTTCAACACTTACCGTTGTTTTCATACCCATTGTGCTGCCACTGGTGGAGCTGCTGGGTATCGATTTTGTCCATTTTGGTGTTGTGGTTGTGCTGAATATGATGATTGGGCTGTCCACTCCGCCCTTCGGCATGCTGCTTTTTATAACTTCGGGTATATCGGATACACCCTTGAAAAAAGTTATACGGGAGATACTTCCGATGCTTCTGCCTATGATTTTGGTGCTTCTGCTGGTTACCTATGTTCCCGAAATAGTATTGTTTCTCCCAAAATTGTTCGGGTATTGATTGAATGATGCCGATGCCGCCGTTTTGATGAAGCTGCAGCTGTCAAGGTTTAATGCTCAATCTTATTATATGTTTTCGCTTAGGAGGGTGTCTACTATATGACTGAAAGTACAAAAAGAGAAAATGGAAATGAAAAGAAGCCCAATATACTTATTATCATGACCGATCAGCAGCGTTTTGACTCATTGAGCTGCTACGGGAATGCAGGAGTCAGTACTCCGAACCTCGATAGACTCGGCGGTGAAGGAGTACAATTTGATAATTGTTACGCTAATAACCCGATTTGTACTCCATCCAGAGCAAGTATGCTTACGGGAAAGCGAATCACTGGACATGGTGTGTGCAGACTCCATGATGTTCTTCCGGACGATGAAGTCCTTCTTCCGGAAGTTCTGAAGGAGCATGGATACCATACCGCTCTTTTTGGAAAGCTTCATGTAAGCGGCAGAATTTTTGAAGAGCGGCAAAGGGCAGAACATGACGGCTTTGATATCTATGAATGGTGTATGGAGCCGAGTATCAGTCTGGAATCCCCCTATAACGGATATGCAGCCTGGCTGAAACAGAAGGATCCCGGTTTTTTCAGAGAATTAAAAGAAAAAGGACGCAAACTTCTCCATGTACCCAGGGAGTATCATATGTCTCATTGGGCTGCAGAACGGACTATTGATCTGATCAATAGCTCGGATAAGAAAGAACAGCCGTTTTTTTGCTTAATGAGTGTTTTTGATCCCCATAATCCTTATGAGGACTATCCGGAGGAGTATGCTGAGCGTGTGAATTTGGATCAGCTTCCTGAAGTCATCGGTCTGAAAGATGAAGAGGGGGAACAAAAGAGTGACAGCATTTCGGTCATTGAGGCGGAAAGAACCCAGTCATATTTCGGCAGTGCCTATGAGATAGATGAGCAGCAGCGAGATGCAATTCGCCTTGGGTATTACGCCTCCATTGCCCTTCTTGATGACGAGGTGGGCAGAGTTTTAGATGCCCTGGATAAAAAAGGTATTGCTGAAGAGACTATGGTTATATTTCTCAGCGACCATGGCGATATGATTGGGGATCATGATTTGTTTGTTAAGGGTGCCGCTCTCTACGATCCTGTGGTTAAGGTTCCCTGCCTTATGCGATGGCCGGGGAAAATCCCTCAAGGAGTCCGTGATGCAGGGCTGGTGCAGCCTTCTGATATCTATAATACCTGTTTAAGTGCGGCGGGCATAGTAGAGCATGGAAATCCCCAGGAACGGGAGCGTTTTGACTCTCTGGATCTTTTACATGCTTGGAAAGATAATCCGGAA
>JAIPFS010000119.1 GCA_021736545.1 Spirochaetia bacterium
GGAAGTGACTGCACAACCGCAATAATATCCACCATCTCCTCTTCAGTGATCCATCTTCGCCTGGAGACAAA
This sequence comes from Spirochaetia bacterium, assembly GCA_021736545.1. The sequence continues at coordinate 72 of JAIPFS010000119.1, forward strand.
CTCCCTTTCCATTAAAGGGAGCATGGCATAGCCGCCGCCAAGGGTAAAAGCACCAATTTTTAGAAATGTCCTGAAGAGAATCAAGAAATGACGAGATTGTTCCATATGCATCCTGGATAGTAAATATGGGGTCTGCATGACCTGCACGCAGCCCCCGGATAAGCAGCAAGTATTATTATGCTGTTTGTGCTGAAATGTACTGGAATCAATTTCTCCGGCCGAAAATTCTCAAGAGAAAGAGAAATATATTGATAAAATCAAGATACAGTTTTAAAGCGCCGATAATAGATAATTTCACATAGGTCTCTTCATCCATGGACGATCCGTAAGCCTGGTTCCATTTTACGATAGTTTGGGTATCCCATGCTGTAAGGCCGAGAAAAATTATCAGACCGAGATAGGAAATCAAATAATAGATTGAAGAACTGCCGATAAGCATATTTACTACAGTGGCAATGATTATTCCCCACAAACCCATAACTAAATAGGCACCAATTTGGTCTAAATCTCGCTTGGTTGTCATTCCGTAGATGCTCATCCCTGCGAATGTACCAGCGGTGGTAAAGAAAGCCCTTGAAATTGTTAAGCCGGTATAAATCTGAAGCAGAACCGATAGCGTAATTCCATTGAGCACAGCATAGCCTATAAAAGCGGCCACCGCTGAAGAGGATTTCATTTTCTGAATTCTTGCTGAGAGATATATAACAAGACCGAATTCTGCAATAATAAGAATCAGAAATAATCCCGGGGTGGTCAGAAGCGCCCTGGTAAGCTGCTGAGAAGATGCTATTGTATACGAGATAAGACCTGTCAATGCAAGTCCGCCGGTCATCCACAAATAGACATTTCTAAGAATATTACGTTCACGTACTTTGGGAGCACTTAATACTTGTTCTAAAGAAATCGCCATGTTCTATCCTCCAAAAAAGATATCTTTTTCTTTTACCGAAAATTTTTACCGAAAATTTTTATCTGCTAACTCTCTTTATAAAATTGACGGTAAATCATGAAAAGGTCAAGATCTTTTCACTTCCGTTTTTATGTAATCTTAGCTATACTGCTTAGCTGTGGAGTTTTAAGCATGGATTTATTTTCCCAGGAGTACGAACAGAATAAGAATCAGCCGCTGGCATACCGTATGCGTCCGAGAACTTTGGATGAATATGCTGGACAGGATCACATTGTAGGTAAAGGCCGCCTGCTGAGAAGATCAATTCAGGCCGATCAGCTTTCATCGGTTATTTTCTACGGACCTCCGGGTACGGGCAAAACAACTTTAGCCAGAGTGATAGCAAACACTACAAAAAGTCATTTTACCACCCTTAATGCTGTACTTACCGGTGTAAAGCAGCTTCGGGAAGAGATTACCCTGGCTAAAGAGCGTTTAGACTATTACCAGAAAAGGACCATACTTTTTGTTGATGAAGTGCATCGCTGGAATAAATCTCAGCAGGATGCCTTGCTTCCCTGGGTGGAAAACGGGACAATCATTCTTATCGGAGCTACTACGGAGAACCCCTACTTTGAAGTCAACTCCGCCCTGGTCAGCAGGAGCCGTATTTTCCAGCTCCTTCCCCTCGGCAGAAAGGAGCTCATGCAAATTGCGCAGATGACTCTTAAAGATAAAACAAGAGGATACGGCAGCTATTCGGTAAGCTTTGAAGAAGGTGCTCTTGAGCATTTGGTTGACATTGCAAACGGTGATGCCCGCAGTCTGCTTAATGCCTTGGAGCTTGCCGTTGAAACAACTCCGGACCTATTCCCTCCGCCTTCGGGAACGGAAATCTTTATTTCTATGGAAGCGGCCGAGGAAAGTATTCAGAAAAAGGTAGTCCTGTACGATAAAGAGGGTGATTATCACTTTGATGTAATCAGCGCTTTCATAAAGTCAGTACGCGGTTCAGATCCTGATGCAGTACTCTATTGGCTGGCTCGCATGGTTCAGGCTGGAGAAGACCCGCGTTTTATTTTCCGAAGAATGCTCATTTCCGCCAGCGAGGATATTGGGATGGCAGATCCCCAGGCCTTAACTGTAGTTGAATCTGCCGCAGCAGCTTTTGACAGAGTCGGTATGCCGGAAGGCCGATTCCATTTAACCCAGGCGGCACTGTATTTGGCTTCTGCACCCAAATCAAACAGCAGCTTAGGCTTTTTTGATGCTCTGGCTAGCATTGAGCAGGAGCAGCATCAGGAAGTTCCTCCTCATTTGAAAGATCCTAACCGGGATAAGGAGGGTTTCGGACATGGAGAAGGCTATCTGTATCCCCATGCGTATCGTGACCATTGGGTAGCCCAGCAGTACCTGCCCGCGGGACTTCAGGGTAAAATTTTTTATCGTCCATCTAATCAGGGCTATGAATCAGAAATTAAAAATACAGTTATTAAAAATCGAGAATCACAGCTTGAAGCAGTACAGACAGATGCAATCCCCGAAGCCCTCAGTTTTTCACCGGAAAACAGTAAAAAAGACACATGGCTTCGAAGGCTTTCCAATGAACGCGGGCCGATCTACTCTTCCATACGGGAAGAGGTCTTTGCTTCTCTTCATCTGCAGCGTCACCATCGTGTACTCGATGCCAATGCCGGTTCAGGACTGCTGATTTGGGAAGCCTGCAGACTTGTACCTGAAGGAGGTGTATACGGTTTACTTTCTCAGAAAACAGATAAGCTGATGATGGAGCATTACAGCAAACAGCTTGATCAACTTGAACGCCCTCAATTATTTCAGTCAGATTTAGAAAAATTTTCTGCTGAACGGGAAAATGATTTGAAATTCGAAGCAATTGTCGGGCGGGATGTTCTCACAAGAGCTGCAGATAAGAAAAAGATTCTTTCTCTGCTTTTTGAATTACTTGCAGCAGGAGGTAAGATTTCACTGGCAGAAACTGTACCCCGTAAAAGCACCCGTCTTTCTCAGCTGGCAAAACAGTTTCTTCCTGAAGCTCATTCAAATAATCAATTAAGCCGGTCTTTCAAGACACCAAAAGCGCCTGAATTAAATCAATTCTCTTCTATTGAAGAGCTTATCTCTTTCCTAGAAGAGGGGGAACAGAAAATTTTCAACGACCCCGAAAATTCTCTTGTAAATTGGGATAGTAACGATATCCTCACTGCTGCAGAAGCAGCAGGATTCTCTAATGCAGAGAAACGAGTTAAAATATATACGGAACATCGTTACATTGGCCATGAACTTATTAGTAATTGGATGGAGAAGACATACTTGCCGAAAAGCAGTTCTGACCGCCGAAAGGATGAAGCCTGCAGAACGGGTGTAAAACATGATGTCGTGAATCTTCTATCTGACAAAAGCTATTCCTGGAGTTTTCAAATTCTGTTTCTTAATGGGAGCAGATAGTTACAATACAGATAACAGATGATGAGAATGAGCACATACTGTTTCATATGAATATTCAGCTTTTCACAGTGCTGACGCTTATTCCCTGCCTGTATACCGGCATTTTCACTTCCGTTATACTTTGACAATATCATTTCCGGATGAGATATTTTTTATCGCAGAATTCCTTCAGGTATTGACAAAAATGGTAAAATACAGCAAATTACATGTCGTCGCTGTTAGTAGTAAAACTGTTGACCATCATTGGTTTTCATTGCAGACATGGTGGATGTAGTTCAATGGTAGAGCACCAGATTGTGGTTCTGGTTGTTGCGGGTTCAAGTCCCGTCATCCACCCTTTTAACAGCTGCATGTATGCGCCTGTAGCTCAGCTGGATAGAGCGCCGGACTTCGAATCCGTAGGTCGCAGGTTCGAATCCTGCCGGGCGTAATTGCGCAGACATGTTATACATAGATAAACATGCGTAATGGGCCGTTAGCTCAGCTGGCAGAGCAGCAGACTCTTAATCTGCGGGTCGAAGGTTCGATCCCTTCACGGCTCAAAACCTCTGAAAACGAATTGGCAGATGCTTGACAAATTTCGTTTCACAGGTATAATCACTGCGAGAGTGGTGAAATTGGCAGACACGCTAGACTTAGGATCTAGTGCCTTTACGGCGTAAGGGTTCAAGTCCCTTCTCTCGCAAAGAGACAGGACCTTTCTGCCAGGTTTGATTCTCAATGCAAGCGAGAGTAGCTCAGTGGTAGAGCTCCACCTTGCCAAGGTGGCTGTCGCGGGTTCAAATCCCGTCTCTCGCTCTTTTAAAGGCGATTCGGATTACCGGGTCGTCTTTTTTTTATGTTTTAGGTATTTATGTTTTATCTGATTATATGAATAGAATTTAAAAAAGTGTTGGCCTTTCTGCTGTTTTTTATTAGTTTTTTAGGAAACAAGAAATAGAAAGACTTGAATAAAGGCTGCTGTATAATAGATAGTGTATATATAGGAAAAATTTTTTAAATAGGATGTTTAATAGTTTTTTTTATTTGGTTTTTTAATTTGGTTTTCTTTAAATTGGTTTCATGTATGTCACCTGTGCGTCGGCATGTAACTTCATATATATAATTCAAGCAATATTCAATAGAAAAGAGGAAAGGAAATGGTTTCTGAAAAAAAAATTAAAGAGCTGGAAAATTCAGCAGTCGAACTTACGGTAACGGTTCCTGAGAAGGAAGTAAAAAATTCTTATGATGCATTAGTTAAAAAATATTGTAAAACTGCTCAAGTAAAAGGTTTTCGCAAGGGCAAAGTTCCGCCAAGTGTATTGGAAAAAAAATATGGCGAAGCTCTTCGGCAGGAAGCTGCCATGGAATTAATTGACAATTCCTTAAAAGAGGCTATAGATGAAGTTGAAGAACAACATAAGCCTCTTCCCTACAGCCAGCCGGCACTGACGGGTGAGGAAAACATTGACATGGAACTTAAAGGTGATTTCTCATACACCGTTACCTATGATACAGCTCCAAACTTTGAACTTACTGAATATAAGGGAATTGAAGTAGAAGTTCCTCAGGTCACAGTGGATGATGAGGAGTTTAACAAGGAAATTGAAAAACTCCAGGATCAGAATGCCTTAGTTGTGGACAAAGCTGGAAAAGTTGAAAAAGACGATATTGTAACTGTTGATTATGCTGAACTTGATGAAGATGGAAATGATAAAGAGGATACAAAACGTGAAGATTATGTCTTTACAGTAGGTTCCGGCTACAATCTTTACAAGTTTGATGATGATATTATTGGGATGGAAAAGGATGAAGAGAAAATCATAGAGAAAAATTATCCTGAGGATCATGAAGATTCTCATTTGGCGGGTAAGAAAATAACTCTTAAAGTTACTGTGAAGGCAGTGAAACAGCGTGATATTCCTGAACTGGATGATG
>JAIPFS010000120.1 GCA_021736545.1 Spirochaetia bacterium
CATCTTGCCCGATCATAATATCATGATATGAATTTACCGGTTTCAAGGGAGTCAGCACTGAGACTTCAATCTCAACTTCATTAAACTCATCTGCCTGCAGAGGGTAAAAGCGGGGATCATGAAAAGCCGCCTCCTTTGCATAGTGCCGTACCCCTTTGTAAATAGGCTCCCTTCCAACTATACTGCCGATACACCCGCGGAGATGTGAGTCCCCGGTTGAATCAATAGTTTTCAGAGTAACAAAAACTCCCTGTTCTTCCTGAAAAAAAGATACTTCGGCTGCTTTCCTGAAGTTCTTTCTCGTCTGTCCGGACATAGTAGCCCGGCGGGCATTTTTGGTGCTTAACTCTTCAAAAATCGCTTCCCTAGCCACTTCAATAAGAAGCTTTTTATACTCTTCCTTGAACATTTGACTACCTCCAGAGGATTGTACAGTACGAGACAAAGTTTGAGTCCGGCTCTACATATCTGTTTGAAGTATAACAGTCAGCAATCTCTCCTTCCGCTCCAATTGATTCCATTATTTTTGCAGCAATTAGCGATGGAGCTATACCGCAAATTGTCGGCCGGTTCAGCGAAAGCTCTGTAAATATTTCATCATATTTATGTTCAATAATTTTTTCGGCTATCCCACGATCATATGTATCCACTTTTTTTTCGACTTCCTCCACAGGAGCCATCCCAAACGGGGTGTACTGAAATCGTTCACCATAATGGGTAAAATCAGAGCTTGCAATGACGGCGGTCTTATTATTCTTTAGGGAATCAATCCCAATCCACTCAAGTAAAGCTGAACTGAGTTTTTCAAGAACATCCCTTCCCGTCACCTGTGAAATAAGAAGAGGTAAAACTGCCGTTTTTCTCTTATTCGGCTTGTTCTTATTCAAGACATTAAAGCGTGCAATAAAAGGCAGGAACATCTCCACAGCATGCTCCATCTCCACTGCCCTCTGCTGAGAGGCAGTATACTCAAGGGATGCAAGACTTTCAGCCTTTAATCCGGGAATTTCTCCTAGAGGAGTATCAAAACTGTTAAAATTGCCAATAGAGAATAGATCAGGGGACAATGCGGCATAATGGGAAGGAGCTATAATAATTATCTGTTCCGTTTCTGAATCCAAGTTGTTGAAAAAATGAGCGATTCCGCGTCCTGAAAAATAGAGACCCGCATGAGGCAGAACAGCCGCTGCGGCATTTTTTTGTTTCCCTTTACTTTTCCTGTGCAGGGTCCGATAGGTTTCAGCTGAGGTTTCCAAAAATTCATCAATCTCCGCCCGAAGCGCTATGGGATCACCGGAGTACCAGCTTCCTGCAAAACGTGCTTTTCTGATATTCATGAATATCACCCCTAACTTCATTCTGCCATGTATTAGCATTTCCGTTAAGGCTTACAATATGAAATTTATGAGGAAAACACAAAAATACATCTGAAGATTTTGCACAGACAGAAACAAGCATACACAGGCATTCAATAACATGTATTATTGAGAGTATTAATGAGAGTATTAATGAGGGTATTATTGAGAAAAATCAGTTAAGCTCTATAACCTTCACATCATTGGGAAAAAGAAGGAAATCATCATGTGATGCAAACTTTTCTCCAGAAAGAAGATCCTTACCAGCATAATGCGTATTCTTGATATGCTTTTCCTGGTTTGTGGTGTTGATGATAAAGAGCCAGCTCTTTGAAGCCCGACTGCGAATCGTGACCTCAACCCCCTCCGGCGTCTCCAGGAGCGGATATATACCGCAGTTGCTGCAAATTCCCGTAAGGAAAGAATTCATTATCTTATCTTCAGGTCTAGAAGCAACATAATAGGCAGCACCCTTTCCGATAATCCTTTTGGTAACAGCTGGTCCGCCGGAAACAAAATCAGAAGCAAACTCACCGAGGATTTGAACATCATCATAGAACGGGCGTACAAGCTCGCACCAATCTCTCCCCCTGCCCTCTATTTTGCTTCCCCCAGATTTTTTCTGCTCTGATTCCTCTCCCGATTCCACGGGTTCATGGAAAATCAGATCAACAATTTCATCCTTCTGCAGGGGTACAATTTCTTCAATTGTCAGCCCTAGGATGCTGCTCAGCGGTCCGGGATAGCCTTCGGGAAAAATCCCATCAGACTCATCTGCGTAAGCACTGAAGAAAGTACAAAGAAAGCTTCCTCCTTCGCGGACAAAGTGCTCAATTTTGGGAGCAAAGGATTCTTTAAGCATATAAAGATACGGTGCTATAACAAAATCAAATCCTTCAAGGGAGGCCTGTTGAGATACAAACTCTACTGGGATATTATGGGAAAAAAAGTATCGGTAGTAATCGCTGATCATATCCCGGTATCCGATATTACCATTAGGGCGGGGTTCATATTCAGCCGCCCACCAAGCTTCATAGTCATAGACGATTCCAACTTTTGCAGGCGTACGGGCACCGGAAATTTTTTTCAGTCGCTTCATTTCCGTGCCTATTCGAGCAACTTCTTCATATACTCGGGATCGTGATCGGGTCAAGGATGGAGATTCTGCATCAACTCCGTGATTTATGCAGGCGGAATGAAACTTTTCGGCGCCTCTAAGGGACTGCCGCCATTGAAAATACATAATTCCGTCGGCACCGCGACTTATAGCTTGGTAACTGTACAGTCGGTTCTGCCCGGGACGTTTCGGACTATTCACATGTCTCCAATTCACCTGACTGGGTGCCTGCTCCATCAGAAGAAAGGGGCTGCCTCCCTTCAGACTCCTCATTAGATCATGGTCCATGGCATTCGGCAGTCTTGAATTATCGGTACTTGGATCGGGATAGGCATCCCAGGATACCATATCAATGGATTTTGCCCATTTATGCAGGTCCAGGGGTTTCCAGTGTCCCATAAAGTTTGTTGTTATAGGAATTTGAGGTGTTACACGCTTCAGGATGTCCCTTTCATGCAGATAACAGTCCAGGATGCTGTCAGACATGAATCTCTGATAATCAAGTACGTGAGATGGATTCCGAAGAGTCGGGGTCTTTCGAGGCGGAATAATTTCTTCCCAGTCATGGTAGCGCTGGCTCCAGAAAGTCGTTCCCCAATGACTGTTAAGTTCCTGTAGAGAAGTGTATCGGCGCTGCAGCCATTTTCTGAACTCTTTTGCACAAGTATCACAGTAACAGGCATGCACATGACAGCTGTATTCATTATTTACATGCCACATAGCCAGCGCGGGATGGTTCTTATATCTCTCAGCTATAGTTGCTGCAAGTTTTCCCGCTAAACGCCGATAATTCGGGCTATTTGGACAGTAGCTCTGCCTGGATCCGTACCAAATCCTGCTGCCTTCGGCATCAACAGGATATACATCTTCATAACGCTGATACACCCAAGGAGGTACAGAGGCGGTTGCCGTAGCCAAATCAACAGAAATCCCGTTTTTGTGAAGAAGATCCATGATCTTATCCATCCAGGAGAAATCATAGGCATCCTCATCTGACTGGATCATTGCCCAACTGAAAATGCCGAGGGAGATAAAATTCACCCCAGCTTCCTTCATGAGCTCCATATCTTCCAACCATACATCTTCAGTCCACTGCTCAGGATTATAGTCCCCCCCATAGCAGAGGAAAGGCAGCTTTTCCAGTTTTTCAGCTCTATTTCTCGTAGTATAGGAATCCAAGGTGCTCCTCCTTTTCAGTTCATCCCGCTTAAGTTCATGCTGTTTCAGTTCATCCGACTTAAGTTTATCTATTGTAGTCTTATATGTTATCGATTTTCAGTCATCTGTTTTCTGTTCAATCTATTGTTTTCTGTTCAATCTATGCTTTTCCTAAGCGGAAAAATCATTTATTGGATCCCATGGTCAAGCCTCTAATAAAATATTTCTGCAGAAACATAAAAACAATAATCGTCGGCACCGCCGCGATCAAAGCCCCGGAGGTTATAACCGTCCAGTCCATCACATACTGCCCCTGCAGCCGTGCAAGACCTGCCGTAATCGGCATATGATCTTCACTTCTCAATAAAATAAGAGCCCAAATATAGTCATTGAAAATCCAGGTGAATTCCAGAGTAGCTATGGCCGCCATAGCGGGAAGGACAAGGGGCATGATGATCTTGGAGTAGATGGTAAAATCCTTACAGCCGTCGATACGCGCCGCCTCGGAAACAGAATCAGGAATGGTAACCATATAGTTCCGCAGCACAAAGGTACAGAAGCCCATCTGAAAAGCCGTATGAATGGCAATCAAAGCCCAATAGGTATCATAGATTCCCAAAGCTTCAGAAAGACGGAAAACAGGAAGCAGAAGGATCTGAAAAGGAAGCATCATACCGCCGACAAAAATGGACAAGAGAAGCTTCTGACCGCGGAATTTATATTTTGAAAGCGCAAAGGCTGATAATGACGAAAGGAATAGGGTCATAACCAGCGACGGGATGGTTATGATAAAACTGTTCGGCAAAAATACTTTCAAGTCCCCGCGAGTCCATGCTGCTGCATAGTTTTTGAAGCTGAATTCTTCGGGCATGGAGAAAGCTCCGTTCATGATAATCTGGTCATTTGAACGGAAGGAAGTAAGAACTGCCACAGCTATCGGCACCATCCAAAGAATCACCCCCATAACCAGAGCAATATAGAGCAGGATTTTGCCGATACTCATCTTTTTTGTTACGGTACTCACAAAACCCCCTTAGTTACTCTCTTCTTTCATGATATGTGAAAGATAGAACATGATGAAAATCAGGCTGATAATGAACAGGATTACAGATATTGCTGCACCGTAACCCATTTTGTAGTTGTTGAAAGATTCAATATACATAAAATTTGCCAGAACGCTGGTCTGATTATAAGGACCGCCCCTGGTCATAATCTGAACAAGATCAAAAGCACGCAGGGAATCTATTATGCTGATGACTACGACCACCACAGTAATCGGTCGAAGCTGCGGAAGGATAACATGCCTGAAGGATTGCCACTTTGATGCCCCGTCAATAAGGGAAGCTTCCACGAGAAAAGGATCCACACTCTGCAGCCCCGCAAGGTACAGAACCATAACATAGCCGACCTGCCGCCAAATCGCTACTGCTATGATGGATCCAAGAGCATAATTGGGATCACTCAGCCAGCCGACAG
>JAIPFS010000121.1 GCA_021736545.1 Spirochaetia bacterium
AGTGTCCAGATCATATTATGGAGTGTGTGATGAGTGAAGAAATGATACTTCAGGTAGAGGGATTAATGACTGAGTTTCGCACTGAACGCGGTGTTGTAAAAGCAGTTAATAATGTCTCTTTTAATCTCCGTAAAGGTGAGACTCTTGGAATTGTTGGTGAGTCGGGGTCAGGCAAATCCGTAACTAACCTATCGGTTCTTAGATTGATTCAATATCCGCCAGGCAGGATTACCAGCGGGAAAGTCCTTTATAAAAAGGATGACCTTCTCGATCAGACAGAAGAGGAGGTAAGGAGTATACGAGGCAAGCATATTTCTATGATTTTTCAGGACCCTCTGACCTCCCTGAATCCGGTTATTAAAGTGTGGAAACAGATAGCAGAGGCGCTGATGCTTCATCAGGGGATGAGTAAAAAGGCCGCCAAGGCGAAATCAATTGATCTGCTTAAAATCATCGGCATTCCAGATGCCCAACAGCGTGCTGAAGCTTATCCTCACCAATTTTCCGGGGGAATGCGGCAGCGAGTGATGATTGCTATGGCTCTCTCTTGTAATCCGGATATTCTAATCGCCGATGAACCTACAACAGCTCTGGATGTAACTATTCAGGCTCAGATTCTCGATCTAATAAGAACACTGTCAAAGGAACAGGAGACTTCAGTAATCATGATCACCCACGATCTTGGTGTCATAGCAGAAACATGTGACACAGTCTGCGTTATGTATGCTGGACGAATTGTTGAACGAGCGGGAGTTAATAATCTGTTTTACGATCCCCGTCATCCCTATACGCAGGGATTGCTCAATTCAATACCCCGGGTTGATAGTGCTGGGACCAGCAGACTCTTTTCTATAACCGGATCCCCCCCGGATCTGCTGAATCTTGCTGAAGGCTGTCCTTTTGCACCTCGTTGTCCTAAAGTAATGGATATCTGCAGGAAAAAAGAGCCTCCTGAAGTTACTTTCAGTGATAGTGAGACCTTGAGAACGGCAGTTTGCTGGCTGTACGCAGAGGAGGATTCCCTTGGCTAATGAAAGAGATATACTTTTGGATGTACGGGATCTTAAAGTCCATTTTCCCATAGAAAAGGGGATAATTTTTAAGAAAAAAATCGGCTCCATTAAGGCCGTTGACGGGGTGAGTTTTACCGTAAAGAAAGGGGAAGCCCTCGGTTTGGTAGGTGAATCCGGATGCGGAAAATCAACTACCATCATGGCTGTTTCTCGTTTAGAGCAAATTACATCAGGACAAGTCCTTTTTGAAGGTTCTGATCTTGCAGCATTGAATCCGGAAGAACTTAGAAAGGCTAGGATGAATTTTCAAATAATTTTTCAGGATCCCTATTCTTCTTTGAATCCCCGAATGAGGGCTCTTGATATTGTAGCTGAGCCTCTCCGCATTTTTTCTCGAAAAGGTATTATCCAACTTGATGAAAAGGCCATTTTGGAAAAAGCGGAATCTCTTCTTGAACGCTGCGGGCTGGCAGCTTCATATGGGGATAGGTATCCCCACGAGTTTTCGGGTGGGCAGCGGCAGAGGATCGGTATCGCACGTGCTTTAGCTTTGGGGCCGAAACTTATTCTGGCTGATGAACCAGTTTCCGCTCTGGATGTTTCAATTCAGTCGCAAATTCTCAATTTGCTCAAGGACCTGCAGGATGAGTTTGATTTAACTTTTCTTTTTATTGCTCATGACCTGGGAGTAATCGAGTACTTTTGTTCAAGAATTGCCGTCATGTATTTAGGAAATATTGTTGAGACTGCAGATTCCGTTACACTCTACAAAAACCCCCTGCATCCGTATACAAAAGCTCTCCTTTCTGCAGTTCCTGTGCCCGATCCGGTTAAGGGTAAGAATAGGAAACGGACTATCCTTAAAGGAGATGTTCCTTCGCCCTCAGCAGAGCGCTCTGGCTGTCCTTTTGTAGAACGCTGTCCTCAGGCTATGCCGAGGTGCAGCAGGGAGGTTCCTCGAACCATATGTGTAGAAGAGAATCATTTTACAGCCTGTTTCCTCTATGATAAGGAAGTTGAGGAGCATTAGGTATGCTGGAAGTGAAAATAGTCAGCTGTAAGCTTCCATTGAAGACGGCTTTTCGGATAGCCCATGGGAGTTATCAGTACCGGGAAAATGTGTTTCTGCGAATTAAAGGAAATGTCTCTCCCGAGGCTGAGGCTTATGAAGCATATTCCAGCTTTAATAAATTTACTGAACTCACTAGGTATGGGGAAGCTCCTGTTGTTCCCTATTATGATGCTTCAGCATACGCTGTAAGCAGAGATCTTAGCGAAAACATAAGCCTTGAAACGCTTCATGGTGAGAAAAAGCCTCAGTTTCGCTTTAGCTCCAGTGCCAGCGCCTTCAATTGTGCTGTACAGGGCCTTCATTCTGGGAATTCCCATCTTCACTACCAAAAGAGGAAGTATAAGGCAGCAGGAATGCCCAAGAAAACATCATTTACCATAGCTTATAATGATGATATCGAACAGATGCTTACGGCTGTTGAAAAGAGCGGTTTTTCAACTATTAAGGTGAAAGCTGGTATCCCTGGTGATATTAAGAGGATAGAAGAGATTCGAAAACATTTCCCGGAAATCGGTATTCGAGTCGATGCAAACCAAGGTTGGTCTTTTCATCAGGCTAAGAAAAACATAACTATCCTGGAGGGCTTAGGGGTTGAGCTAATTGAAGAGCCGATGGCGGGCTCTCCTGAACAAATATATAAGCTCTCGGAATCCTGTTCGATTCCGATTATACTGGATGAGAGTATTCAGAGCTTAGAAGACTTGAAAAAATTCTCCCGGACTGCATCAGGAATAGTAGTAAAGATTGCAAAAGTCGGTGGACCTCAAGCTGCCGAATCGCTGATACATAAAGCTGAAATGGAAGGCTTGCGGGTTATGCTCAGTTCCATGGTAGAGTCTTCATTAGGTATAGCATGCGCGCTTCCTTTATCTCCCTTTTGTGACTGGCTTGATCTTGATGCGCCTCTTCTGCTTTCTCAGGATATGTTTTATGGTTTTAACTATGTTGATGAAGTGCCGGTGGGAACAATAGCAGATCTTGTTGTCGGAAATACTTTGGCTGAGGCCTTTGATGCGGTAGAACCGCTTCTTTTGGAGTAAATAAATGGAAACAAAAGGAAAAACATCAGAAAAAAAAGATTTGAATAACAATATTTCGCTTGGTTTAACCATGGAATTACGGAGAATGCTTAGAGAAGATGTGCAGGTGTGTGCCAAAATAGCTTGTGCTGGAAAGCTTAGAGAAGCTTACGGGTTTACCGTGGAAATATGGCGGGAAAGGTTGAATACAGCTTTACATTCTCCGGAAGATATTCTGTTTGCAGCTGAGCAAAAGGGAGCCGGGGATGGAAGAACTATTCTCGGATTTTTCTGGGCATCGTCCAAAGGGGCATTTATGAGCGCTCCTTACTTGAGATTTATTGCAGTTAATGATCAAAGTCGGGGAAGCGGAGTTGGTTCAGCACTGCTCAAGCAGTTCGAGCAGGAGACAGCATATGTAGGCAGAGACTTCTTCCTTCTTGTTTCTGATTTTAATGATGCAGCAGCTGCGTTTTATGAAAAGCATGGGTATCGCCGAATTGGGATTTTGACGGATTTTGTCAAAAAGGGGATATCAGAAATCATCATGGTCAAGAAATTTGAGAATTATGGTCAAGAAGTTTGAGCATTAAGGACGCTGTATTGAAAGAACAATTGAGCGATATCACAGAACAATACCTGAAGCGGCAATGGTTTCGAGGTACGGTTATTCGTGTTGAGCAGAAACATCGGCTTCTTTTTGAGCAGGCTTGGGGATTTTCACAGTATGATTGGAGTAAGCAGGAAGCTCTGTCCCCGGACTGCAAATTTGATCTTGCATCTCTCTCTAAGCTTTTTACAACCGCTGCAATTCTGAATCTCATAGGTAAGGGAACGCTTAACGAGTTTACTCCGATAAAAGAAATCTTGAGCTTCCGCAGACCTTCTGCTGCGGATATGGCTGAACAAGTTTGTATAGCAGATTTGATGACGCATTCATCGGGACTCCACTTCTGGTATCCTTTTTATTATAAAAAAGCTGCGAGTTTTGAGGATCTGCTTGAGGAGGTGCTTCAGAAGTACCCTCTGAAACGGAAGCCTCACCTACAACGCAAGACCTCCATTGAGGATACCTTGGAAAGCAGCATGAGAGGAACAGTTATCTATTCTGATTTAAACTATATGCTCTTGGGCCTTATCATTGAGCAAGTTATGGATATGCCGCTGGATGCAGCCATGGAAAAGCTTGTGTTCAATCCCTTAGTCTTAAGCCATACAAGCTATCACCCAAAATTTGAAGAGACTGCGGCAACGGAGTTTGGAAATCGTATAGAAAGGCAAATGGTACATCAGCTAGGACTCAGTTTTACCGGTTGGAGAGATGAGTCGAAGGCACTGCGGGGTGAATGTGATGATGGAAACTGCTTCTACTTTTTTGGTGGTACCGCTGGGCATGCCGGAGTATTTTCCGATGCTGCTGATACAGCAAAACTCGGAAGCTTCTTTCTGGAAGGGAGAAATCTGATACCTCAAGACCTTCTGCAGCATGCTGTGACAAATTGGGGCTCGAACCGGGGGTATGGTCTGCAGTTTGGAGAACTTTATCCTCAAAATGGTTTCGGTCACACCGGTTTTACGGGAACGTATCTTTACATTAATCCAAAACTATCGCTTACCATTGCAATCCTCAGCAATCGTCTGCATGTTCCGGAACCTCGAAATATCAATCCATATCGACTAGCCGTTGTTAATACAATACTCAATAGTATATGATTCATGCCATATTTAATCAAACTTCCAATTTCTGCAGATATCTGACGACTCGAGTCCGGCTGCTGTTTTTAAAGGGTTCTTTTTCCACATTTTGTGATAAACACAAAAAAAGTGTACAATGATACTGAAAGGAGACTGATATGAGTCCAGTTCGGATGAACAAAGTTGAGGCAGCTATCAGACTAGCTGTGGAGTATAATAAAGCGCTTAACGAGCAGGATTTTTCCAAATTTTCGGATTTACTCAAGGATGATTGCGTGTTTGCTTCTTCATCTCC
>JAIPFS010000122.1 GCA_021736545.1 Spirochaetia bacterium
ATAGAATTGTTGAGGTTACAAGCCTTGTCATTGAAGAGCTTCATGATATTGAAGACATTGTCTGGATTGGAAAAAAACTTGAAGCCCTGGGAGTTCAGGTCTGGCATTTATCTCGTTTTTTTCCCCATTATAAAATGGAACACCTTGATCCCACTTCGGAAAGCTTTCTGAATAAAGTTCTTGATAGGGTGAGCGAACTGTCTATTCCGTATATATATGCAGGAAACAGTTCAAACGACAGTTTCAGTAAAACAAAATGCCCAAACTGCGGTATGGAACTTATTGGACACCGCGGATATTTTGTAAAGGCTGAAAAGGAAGTTCATGACCATATTCTCATGGGAAAATGTCAGAACTGCGGAGCTTCCATTTACGGAATTTTTGATTAAGACTGTGATTTTCGGTTTTTTTACATTGATGCATTTCGGGTGATTTATAAAGGTTGTATCCGCGTTGAGTTTTCTTTACCCAAGCCGCTTCTATTATCTCTTTTTCTCCATCAGCAGCGTCCGCTTATTTTAGTAAGCTAAGTAAAAATTATAAATGAATATAATGATTTTTAGTCATGTTCTTTATAAAATAAGCACTTTTACCCTATATAACATATATAATAGTTGTTTTTTATGCTATACCATTAGTATGCTTATCATTTGTAAACAAAAAGAAAATATCTGTTTTTTAGATTTCTTTTCTTGAATATATAGTGAAACTATGATAGATAGTATATAGGATCGATGTGGTGCTGGTTCGTGCAGAGAAGAAAGAATCCATTCGTAAGAATCCATTCTAATAATTTCATGTGATCCAGTAAGTAAGATCTCCAGTGTGTAGTTATTCTTGATATGGGAATGTAATTTGTACATTGATGTAGATTAATAGGAGAGAATCATTGGATGTCGCAAATGAAGTTTTAGTTACGTTACGCCAAATTGCCAGGGCTCTTGATCTTTACTCGCAAAGCTTGGTTAAGAGAATCGGACTGACGGGGCCGCAGCTTATTATTATTAAAGAACTTGCTTTGAACGAGAGTCTTACCCCCGGCATGCTTGCTAAATATATGTCGATCAGTCAGGCCACAATAACCAGTATGATAGACCGTCTTGAAGCGAAGGGCTTTGTAAAACGTCAGAGGGATAAGTTTGACAGACGAAAAGTGAAGATTATTCTTCTCGACCCTGGTAAAGAGATTTTAAAATCAAATCCTTCTCTTCTTATGGAAGAATTTATTAATAAATTTGAAGAACTACAGCCTTGGGAACAGACATTGATACTTTCTTCCCTTCAGAGGGTTTCTGATTTGATGCAGGCTGAACAGTTTCCAGCAAACCCCATACTTTCTGATAGCGAATTTAACAAGGTTACAAAATCTATTAACAAGAAAAAGAAAGCGAAGAAGGAAGAGGAGAGGAAGGAAATAGAGAGAAACGAGGGGAAAAAATCTTAGCGCTTATCTTTTTTTGCCTCCATCGATTTTGCTTCCATTGTTTTTGTCTCCATTTATGAATTTATGAATGCGATAATTTTCTCTTTTCACTAGTTAAGCATCAATAAAAACATAGGAAATACAGTCTTCAATATATACTGTATATCTTCTGCCGTTCTGTTCAAGGTGATATTTTGATGGTTCCGCTGTGCAGTTTCTGCATGTAATACCGAGACTATCTCTCTTGAAGCAGCTTCTACTGATAAAAAGCGGTGGATTGAATGCTTTATCCACAAAAACCATTTCCGAAGACCATGACCTCAGAAGATTTTTTGAAGGCGGATGAGGATCCTCTATCCAATAGTAGGCAAATGCTGGTGCTATGTGAGAAGTGAGTTCCTTTATGGCAAGATTGTTGGCAGAGTAACAGTATATATCAACAAACGTTTGTATTTTAAATGTTTTCGATGCTTCCCGAACTATAGGAATATGACCCACATTGTTTACCCCAAGGTATATATGTTCTCCTCTTGTGTTATGGATATCCATAAGCTTCTTGATGAGCGAAAAAAGATCGTCTTTATATTTTTCCGGATGGAAAAGGACCGGTGCTAACGGAATGTAGTAATTATTCTTGAATGCCGGAATGCTTTTCACTAGGATATCTCCAGGTCTTGTCAGAAAAGGCAGCTGCATAGCTGTTCTGGAAGCAGTTTCAGAACCATTTTCAGTATCATGCTCATCAGCAGTGTTAAGAGCAAACTGCATGCTGCTCCTTAGCGGAATTTCAGAGGATACGAGGGGGAACTCTTCATCACTCTTTCCTGAAGATTTTTTTTCGGAAACAGTGCTGGGATACAAGCTAAAATAGGCCTCAGGGGTTTTTTGTTCCTCGAACAAGGAATCTAGATACTGATACCACTTCCTGCGGATGGTTTTCAGCTGAGAAGGAGGTATAAATATTCCCTCCGGGTCTATTGATGTTCCTGGAGCTTTTAAAATGGCTGAATTTTCTGATTTTTTATAAATGACTAAACAGTCACTCATGCTGAAAAGACTTTCGCTGGATGAACGAAAAGTTTTTTCGAGAGACCCTCTCAGCTTCCCCTTTACCTTGGCGTTTTGTATAACAGCGGTATACGTCTGTTCAAAATGCTTTGATTTTTCAGTCCAAGAAAAACTTGAAACTATTCGCATACCTTCCTGGGTAAAATGAAATTTAGTCTTCAATGGACGTTTATATAGAGGAAAAGCTGTTGGCTTTATTTGCGGTAAATGCGAAGCATGATCCGAAATTTTAAACAATTGGGCGTCCTTTGGTATCGGATCAGGGCTTAAAATGGATACAGTCTCCCCCGGATCAGCACAAGTGACTGAAAGGTCATTTTTGTTTCGAATTTGAGTTAATGCAAAGGGGCGGGCTTCCAAGATTTCTGGCAGTACTATGGAATTCTTAGCCCTGTTACCGGATTGAGCTTTGAATTTTGTATCCTTAGGGTTTTTTTCTATAAAATAGTGAATGCCGTCACGCAAGGAGAGTTTGACAGCCAGCTGCAATGTAATTCTTTTCCCTTTGATTGAGATGATTTTTCCTAGGGGGACCCCTCTATGTGAAGGATATTCTGTGGAGACTAAACGGTCATTTTTATTGTTTGTCTCTTTTCTGGTTTTCTGCTCCTGCTCATAAAATAGCCAAGCCGTAGTGGTGCTGCGGGAGTAAAGCATCCGAAGTTTCTGTTTGTTGTTTTCAATATCAGAATCAAGCTTTTCAGAAACAGGAGCAGCCCTTTTCTGATTTGCTGTAGACAGCTCCAGCTGATCAATGATGCTTCGGTAATACCTGGAGACAGTGCTGCTGTATTCAGGACTTTTCATTCTTCCTTCAATTTTAATGCTGTCTATCCCGATACGGCGAAGCTCCGCTATTTTACGACCAAGCTCAAGGTCTTTCATAGAAAAAAAGTATCCCGGTGTTTTTAAATGTATATCGCCCTTCGATATATGCTTATGCTGTGAATCTTCTGAAATAAAATTAAACCAGGTACGGCAAATCTGACCACAGACTCCCCGGTTTGCTGAACGATCCAGCAGGCGACTGGATGCAAGACACATCCCAGAAAAGCCATAGCAGAGAGCACCATGAACAAACACTTCCAGTTCTGTTTCGGGGCACTCTTTTCGAATATGCGCTATCTCTTCCAAAGTCAGTTCCCTGGAAAGAATCACTCTGCTGCATCCCATACTTGCCAAGGTCTTTACCCCTTCCACTGAATGGGCTGCGGCCTGAGTAGAGGCATGTATTGGTATTTCAGGAAAATATTCTCTTATCATGTGCAGCACACCGATATCCTGTATGATGACTCCATCAATAGAAAGATAGGCCAGTGAGTAAAGCAGGGAATATACTTTCGGCAGTTCGTTGTCCCTGATAAGAGTATTCAAGGTTATATATACTTTTTTAAACTTTCCACCGTCTCCTTTTTCTGAAGTACGGGCAAACTGCACCAGCCTTCGAAGCTCATCAAAGGAGAGATTTACTGCTTTGTTACGGGCAGAAAACTGTTTAAGTCCTGCATAAACTGCATCAGCACCGTTCTGTAATGCATAAACAGCAGAAGCGAAAGATCCTGCGGGGGCTAAAAGTTCCATAATAGCAATTCTACACTATAATTGCTTTACATGCGAGTCACTTCAATGGTATTACATTAATTATGAAAACACGAATTTTTAAAGCGGAAGGGCACCTTATTGATTCTGCAATTCTTTCCGGCATACTGAACTCAATTCTTGCTGAAGGAGCAGATTATCGTATTATTTCCCTGAATGTCGGGAAACGCCCTGCAGAGATTTCCAGTCTGGAAATAGAAATTATCGGTAAGGGAGAAGAGCATCTGAAGACCATCGGAGACAAGCTTACCCCTTTAGGTGTCTATGAACAGGCAGTGCCTAGTGCCGTTCTTGAGCCGGCGGATATGGACCGCCATGCCCCTGAATCGTTCTACTCCACAACAAATCATCGCACGGAAGTATATTTTGAAGGAAACTGGTACGAAGTCTGCAGTCAGCGCATGGATGCGGCAGTAGTATATGAACCGGAGCATAAGCGTTTTATATGCAGAAAAATGCGGGATATCAAAAAGAGAGAATTAGTTGTCTGCGGTAGTGATTCCATACGTGTGTTCCCCTTTGCGGCAGAGAAAAAGAAAGACGGCTTTTCCTTCATGTCAAATGAGGTCTCTTCAGAACGTAGTGACAATATTGCCATAGAACGTACCGCCTTTGAATTAGAAGAGATTAGGAATCGAGGAGGCAGAACCGTTGTTGTCTGCGGTCCCGTTGTTATTCATACAGGAGGAGCGGAAGCTCTGGCAGAGATCATCCGAAACGGCTACATTCATGGATTTCTCGGCGGCAATGCAGCAGCCGTCCACGATCTGGAGAGCCAGTTCTTCGGAACCTCCCTAGGTGTTGATGTAAAAACCGGCAAAGTCACTGAGCATGGACATAATCATCACATGAGGGCAATTAATAAAATTTATGGATACGGTTCTATTGCAGGTGCTGTGGATGCCGGTGAACTGAAAGCCGGTCTTATGTACGAAGTCATTCGTTCAGGTATTCCGTATTGCTTAGCAGGTTCAATCCGGGATGACGGCCC
>JAIPFS010000123.1 GCA_021736545.1 Spirochaetia bacterium
CATCTTGCCCGATCATAATATCATGATATGAATTTACCGGTTTCAAGGGAGTCAGCACTGAGACTTCAATCTCAACTTCATTAAACTCATCTGCCTGCAGAGGGTAAAAGCGGGGATCATGAAAAGCCGCCTCCTTTGCGTAGTGCCGTACCCCTTTGTAAATAGGCTCCCTTCCAACTATACTGCCGATACATCCGCGGAGATGTGAGTCTCCGGTTGAATCAATAGTTTTCAGAGTAACAAAGACTCCCTGCTCTTCCTGAAAAAAAGATACTTCTGAAGCTTTCCTGTAATTATTTCTGGTCTGTCCGGACATAGTAGCCCGACGGGCATCTTTTGTGCTTAACTCTTCAAAAATCGCTTCCCTAGCCACTTCAATAAGAAGCTTTTTATACTCTTCCTTGAACATATGACTACCTCCAGAGAATTGAACAGTAGGAGACAAAGTTTGTATCCGGTTCTATGTACCTATTTGATGTATAACAGTCAGCAATCTCCCCTGCCGCTCCAATTGATTCCATCATTTTTGCAGTAATTAGCGCTGGAGCTATACCGCAAATTGTCGGTCGGTTCAACGAAAGCTCTGTAAATATTTCATCATATTTATGTTCAATAATTCTTTCGGCTATCCCGCGATCATATGTATCCACATGTTTTTCAACTTCTTTCACGGAAGCCATTCCAAACGGCGTATACTGAAAACGTTCACCATAATGGGTGAAATCAGAGCTTGCTATGACAGCAGTTTTTTTGTTGTTCAGGGAATCAATCCCAATCCACTCAAGTAAAGCTGAACTGAGTTTTTCAAGAATTTCTCTTCCCGTCACCTGTGAGATAAGAAGAGGCAAAACTGTTGTTTTTCTCTTATTCAAATTCTTCTTATTCAGAACATTAAAGTGGGCAATAAAAGGAAGGAACATCTCCACAGCATGCTCCATCTCCACAGCCCTCTGCTGGGGAGCAGTATATTCGAGAGAGGCAAGACTTTCGGCCGGTGATCCGGGGATTTCTCCCAGAGGAGTATCAAAACTGTCAAAATTGCCAAAAGAAAACAGATCAGGGGACAATGCAGCATAATGGGAAGGAGCAATTATTATAATCCGCTCTGTTTCTGAATCCAGGTTGTTAAAAAAATGAGCGATTCCGCGTCCTGAAAAATAGAGACCCGCGTGAGGAAGAACAGCCGCTGCGGCATTTTTTTGTTTCTCTTCATTTTTCCTGTGCAGGCTTCGATAGGTTTCAGCTGAGGTTTCCAGAAATTCATCAATCTCCGCCCGAAGCGCCATGGGATCACCGGAGTACCAGCTTCCTGCAAAACGTGCTTTTCTGATATTCATGAATATCACCTCTACCTTCATTCTGCCATGTATTAGCATTTCCGTTAAGGCTTAGAATATGAAATTCATGAGAAAACAAAAAAATGCATCGTACGTTTTGTACAAGCATACATACGTAAACAGTAAAATGCAGTACTGGGAGTATTAATGAGATAGCTCAGTTAAGCTCTATAACCTTCACATCTTCAGGGAAGAGAAGCAAATCGTCATGCAGAGTAAGGTTTTCTCCAGAAAGAAGATCCTTGCCAGCATAATGCGTATTTCTGATATGCTGCTCCTGGTTTGTTGTGTTGATGATAAAGAGCCAGCTCTTTGAATCCCGGCTGCGAATCGTAACCTCAACCCCCTCCGGCGTCTCTAAAAGCGGGAATATACCGGAACTGCTGCAGACCCCCGTGAGCATAGCATCTAATATCGCTTTTTCTGGTCTTGTCGCAACGTAATAGGAAGATCCTTTTCCGATATTAAATTTGGTTACCGCAGGTCTGCCGGAAACAAAGTCAGAAGCAAATTCACCGATTACTTGAACATCATCATAAAGCGGATGTACATGTTCGCACCAGTCTTGCCCTCTGCCTTCTATTTTCAACTTCCCGGGTTTCTCTTGGTCTGAGCAATTTCTCTTGTCCGATACAGAAAGTTCATGAAAAACAAGATCAACAAATTCATCTTTCTGCAGGGGTACAATTTCTTCAACTTCCAAGCCGAGGATGCTTCTCAGCGGTCCTGGATAGCCTTCAGGAAAAATACCATCTGACTCATCAGCGTAAGCGCTGAAGAAAGTACAGAGAAAAATCCCCCCTTCACGGACAAAGTGCTCAATTTTAGGAGTAAATGATTCTTTAAGCATATAAAGATAGGGTGCTATAACAAAATCAAATCCTTCAAGGGAAGCCTCCTGAGACACAAATTGTACCGGAATATTATGGGAAAAAAAGTATCGGTAATAATCGCTGATCATGTCCCGGTATCCGATATTTCCATTCGGCCGGGGCTCATATTCAGCCGCCCACCAGGCTTCATAATCATAGACGATGCCAACTTGTGCAGGCGTACGGGCACCGGAAATGCTCTTCAGCTGCTTCATTTCAGTACCTATTCGAGCAACTTCTTCATACACTCGAGATCGTGAACGGGTCAGGGCTGGTGATTTCGCATCGGCTCCGTGGTTTATGCAGGCAGAGTGAAACTTTTCAGCTCCCCTGAGGGACTGTCGCCATTGGAAATACATAATTCCGTCAGCACCGCGGCTTATGGCTTGGTAACTGTACAGCCGATTCTGTCCGGGGCGTTTGGGACTGTTCACATGTCGCCAATTCACCTGACTTGGAGCCTGCTCCATCAGAAGGAAGGGGCTGCCGCCCTTCAGGCTTCTCATAAGATCATGATCCAAAGCATTCGGCAGTCTTGAATTATCGGTACTTGGATCAGGGTAGGCATCCCAGGATACTATATCAATGGATTTTGCCCATTTATGCAGATCCAAGGGTTTCCAATGTCCCATAAAGTTTGTTGTTATAGGGATTTGCGGTGTTAAACGCTTCAGAATGTCTCTTTCATGCAGATAACAGTCCAGAATGCTGTCGGACATGAATCTCTGATAATCAAGCACATGAGATGGATTCCGAAGCGTCGGTGTTTTTCTCGGCGGAATAATCTCTTCCCAGTCATGGTAGCGCTGGCTCCAGAAAGTCGTTCCCCAATGACTGTTCAGTTCCTGCAGGGAAGTATATCGACGCTGCAGCCATTTTCTGAACGCTTTTGCACACGTATCACAGTAGCAGGCATGCACATGGCAGCTGTATTCATTATTTACATGCCACATAGCCAGCGCAGGATGATCTTTATATCTTTCAGCTATAGCCGCTGCAAGATTTCCAGCTAGACGTCGATAATTCGGACTGTTCGGACAGTAGCTCTGCCTTGACCCGTACCAGATTCTGCTGCCTTCGGCATCTACTGGATATACATCTTCATAGCGCTGATACACCCAAGGAGGGACAGAGGCGGTTGCCGTAGCCAAATCAACAGAAATCCCGTTTTTATGAAGAAGATCCATAATCTTATCCATCCAGGAGAAATCATAGACATTTTCATCTGACTGGATCATCGCCCAGCTGAATATTCCCAGAGAGATAAAATTCACCCCAGCTTCCTTCATGAGCTCCATATCCTCCAGCCAGACATCTTCTGTCCACTGCTCAGGGTTATAGTCCCCCCCATAGCAGAGAAAAGGCAGCTTTTCCAGTTTTTCAGCTCTTTTATGCTCAGTATAGGAATCCAAGGTGTTCCTCCTTTTTAGTTCATCCTGTATTAGTGCATTCCGCTTAAGTTCATCACGCTTAAGCTCATCTTTTTCAGTTTCATGTTTTATCTGTTTTCAGTCATTTTTCTCTGTTCAAGCTATACTTTTCCTCAGCGGAAAAATCATTTATTGGATCCCATAGTCAATCCCCTAATGAAATACTTCTGCAGAAACATAAAGACAATAATCGTCGGCACCGCCGCAATCAATGCTCCGGATGTTATAACCGTCCAATCCATCACATACTGTCCCTGCAGCCGTGCAAGACCTGCCGTAATCGGCATATGATCCTCACTCCTCAATAAAATCAGAGCCCAAATATAGTCATTAAAAATCCAGGTAAATTCAAGTGTAGCGATAGCCGCCATAGCAGGAAGTACAAGAGGCATGATGATCTTGGAATAGATGGTAAAATCCTTACATCCGTCAATACGAGCTGCCTCAGATACGGAATCAGGAATGGTGACCATATAATTCCGCAGAACAAAGGTGCAGAATCCCATCTGGAAAGCCGTATGAATAGCAATCAAAGCCCAATAGGTATCATAGATTCCCAAAGCTTCAGAAATACGGAAAACAGGAAGCAGGAGGATCTGAAAAGGAAGCATCATGCCGCCGACAAAAATGGACAAGAGAAGCTTCTGACCGCGGAATTTATATTTTGAAAGCGCAAAAGCTGATAATGACGAAAGGAAAAGGGTCATAACCAGCGACGGCATGGTAATAATAAAACTATTCGGCAGAAAAGTTTTCAGGTCACCGCGAGTCCATGCTGCTGCATAGTTTTTGAAGCTGAATTCTTCAGGCATGGAGAAAGCTCCGTTCATGATAATCTGGTCATTTGAACGGAAGGAAGTAAGAACTGCCACAGCTATCGGCACCATCCAAAGAATCACCCCCGTAACCAGAACAATATAGAGCAGGATTTTGCCGATACTCATCTTTTTTGTTACAGTACTCACAAAACCCCCTTAGTTACTCTCTTCTTTCATGATATGTGAAAGATAGAACATGATGAAAATCAAACTGATAATGAACAGGATTACAGATATTGATGCACCGTAACCCATTTTATAGTTGTTGAAAGATTCAATATACATAAAATTTGCCAGCACGCTGGTCTGATTATACGGACCGCCCCTAGTCATGATTTGAACGAGGTCAAATGCCCGCAGTGAATCAATTATGCTGATGACTACGACTACCACTGTAATCGGTCGGAGCTGCGGAAGGATAACATGCCTGAAGGATTGCCACTTTGATGCCCCGTCAATGAGGGAAGCTTCCACGAGAAAAGGATCCACACTCTGCAGCCCCGCAAGGTACAGAACCATAACATAGCCGACCTGCCGCCAAATCGCTACTGCTATGATGGATCCAAGAGCATAATTGGGATCACTCAGCCAGCCGACAG
>JAIPFS010000124.1 GCA_021736545.1 Spirochaetia bacterium
CACAAAATCGCAGAATCGTTTCATTTTTCATAGGATGTTTTCGTTGTTATTGCTCTAAGAGCACCCTACAATTAAAGTGTAGAAACAAATTACGGAACATCTTAAAGGAGGAAACAAGATGAAGCGAATTCTTTTCACATTAATCATTCTTTCCCTTGTTGTATTGTCGCCAGTTTTCGGCGCGGGAGCACAGGAGAAAGAGGAAGGACCTATCACACTTACGTTCTGGACTCATGAAGATCCGAATAGAACCGAGATTGAAAATCGATATATCGAAGAGTTTGAAGCTGCAAACCCGGATATAAAGATAGAGCGAGTCACTCAATCTTCTACAAAAATTCAGGAACTGGTTCTTACGGCTTTTGCAGCAAATCAGGGACCGGATATCTTCAATATGTCAATTGAAGATGAGTATGCCTACATAGCTAACGGCCGTGTAGCTCCTGTTGACGCTGAGGCTGCCGGCTATGCCGGAGATCAGGAGCTTGTTGATGCGTATCTTAAAGGTTCACTGGATCCAGTAACTGTGGACGGTAAAATTTACGGCCTTCCCCTTGAACTGACAAACTGGAGCATCTATGTAAATAAAAATGTTTTCAGAGATGCCGGTCTTGATCCGGAAACAGACTATCCGAAAACTTGGGAAGAGATGGCTGATGTTTCTGAAAAACTCATCATTCGTGACGGAGATATCATCACCAGAAGAGGTTTTGATTTCCGCTATCCCTACTATTTGGTATCCATGGTTCCCATGGTTGAACAGCTCGGCGGCAAACTCATCAGTGATGATGGAACAAAAGCCATCGTAGGAGATGCAGCATGGCTGAAGTTCCTGAACTACATGCAGGAATGGGGTCCTTCGGGCAGAAATCTCGGATCCCCCACATACAGCAATGCCAGAAAACTGTTTAATATGAATAACAATGATATCGCTATGGCATTAACCGGACTGTATCAGCAGGGAAGAATTAAAGCGGACAATCCCGATTTCTACGACAGTGACGACTGGATGGTAATCCCCTTCCCCGTATTCGAAGATGCTGTTAATGATACCGCCGCCTGCTACTATGGTCATTACTATATGGTCAATTCCCAGAAGAGCGCCGCACAGCAGGAAGCTGCCTGGAAGTTCATCGGCTATATGCTGCAGCATGCTGAAGAGTATCTGAAAACGGTAAACATCGTACAGCCGACTAATGAACTGCTGAACTCTTCTACCTATAGAAATATGCCGTATTCAGAAGTATTCACCAGTGATATGGAGCGCGGTCATATCGTTTATTACGCTGAGAACAGTGCAAAGCTGCAGGAACTTATCAAAGGTGCCGTAGAATCAGTCATGCTTTCCGGAGTACGTCCGGAAAAAGCACTGGCGAATCTCCGTGCAGAGGCACAGGAATTACTGGACGATATGTAATATACAGGACCTGTAATGCTGCTAAGACGCAATGCAGCTAAGCTGTATTAGATCTAGGTACGATAAAAGCTAATCTCAATTCCGGCATGGGGAGATCCATGCCGGATCTTGAATATTCAAAAAAACTTGGATTTCTGTAAAGGCTCGATTATGCAATTAACAACAAAACGAAAAAAGAAGAAAAGTATTGAGAAGCATCTTTCAAGATGGGGACTCACATTTGTTATTCCATCCATACTCTTCTTTTCCCTTTTCAATTTCTATCCCATAATAAATGCTCTCTATACGAGTCTCTTCAAAAAGATGGTTCTTTCACTCAACCCGCCGACCTTCGTCGGTTTGAAGAATTATATCTATCTTTTTCAGTCGGCAAACTTCTGGAACTCCATCCGGGCAACGGTGGTCTTCACCCTCGGCACCTTCATTCCCCTGCTGGTATTCAGTCTATTGTTCGCCGTGCTGGCTTCATCAGTAAAAAAGGGGAGTAAATTCTACCAGATGGCATTTTATTCACCTGCTGTGCTCTCTTCCGTTGTATCGGCGGCAATCTGGCTTCAGATTTTTGATCCTCGGGGACTTGCAAACCAGTGGTTAAATTTTCTGCTGAACAGCTGGGGGACCGACCACAAATGGCTTGCCGATGCTGCCATGGTGCAGTTCTCCACTATGCTTGTCTATTTCTGGAAGTATATCGGCTATTTTATCATCATTTTCATCGCCGGTTTATCTTCCATCCCCGGCACGCTCTATGAAGCCGCACGTATTGACGGTACCAGCCGTTGGCAGGAGTTCTGGAGAATAACGCTTCCGCTTCTGAAACCGACAATTGTACTTGTCTCCGTCATGTCAATGCTGCAGTGTCTGAAAACGTTCAGTACCCAGTATCTGTTCACCCAATCGGGGGCTCCCCTCGATCCGATAAATGTAATTACTATGAATATCTACAACACCGGTATTCGCGACCACCGAATCGGCAGAGCGAGCGCCATGAGTATCATACTGTTTGTAATCATGCTTGTTTTCACCTGGTTCCAATTCAAGGGATCCAAAAGTGAAGATGTAGAGTATTAGAAAAGCTTAAGTTTTAGGGAAAAAGGATAGCAGGAGACCATAATGACCGTTATGCAGCTGATTCGAACAGCACCAGTAAAGAAAACCTTTCAAAGCCTCACTTGGCAGAAACTGCTCATTTGGGCTTTACTTATCATATTGACGATATTCACCCTTACTCCCATCCTCTATATGATTACAGCCTCTATGATGCCGGCCAAAGACATTCTCAAAATGCCGTATCGATGGATCCCCCGTGGTTTTGAGTATAAAAATTTCTTTAAAGCCATAGCTGGAAATGACGGATCTTATATCTTTTTGAGAAACTTCTTGAATTCGATTATAGTAGCAGCCAGCTGTGCGGTTTCAACCGTGCTGCTCTCTGCACTCACCGGCTACGGATTGGCAAAATTCAAGTTTAAGGGAAGAACGCTTCTGTTCATGATGATCATGGCCACTATGATGATTCCCTTTGAAGCCATTATGATACCGCTCTATATGGTTGTCACAAAGATAGGTATCCAAAACTCCTATGCTGGTTTAATTCTCCCCTTTCTGGTAAATGCTTTCGGCATCTTTCTCATGCGGCAGTATATGATTACCTTCCCCGCCGAATTTCTTGATGCTGCACGAGTGGACGGCATGTCCGAACCCGGAATTTTCGCTAAGATTGTATTTCCCAACTGCAAACCAGCTATAGCAACCCTGGCAATTCTCGCTTTCCGTTCACAGTGGGACAACCTCTTATGGCCCCTTCTCGTAGCACAGAGCGAGAAAATGAAGACAATCCCCCTCTATATAGCAAAATTTACCGCTGAAAAACATACTGATCAGGGTGCCATGATGGCGGTTGCTGCCCTGGCAAGCATTCCCATGTTCATTCTTTTCTTCAGCCTGTCAAACTACTTTATCAGCGGGGCTTCGGTCTACTCTTCAAGGAAAGGATGATTGATGTACGACCTCTATATTTTTGACCTGGGAAATGTGATAATTACTGATATAGATGTGGTTCCATCTATTTGCAGGAGACTCGGTTCCCGCAGTGAAGAGTTCGTCAGCCTGTACACGAAGCATGCCGGCACGCTTATGACAGGAGAAATGAGCAGTAGTGAGTTCTGGCAGCTGCTGAGCGGACCAGCCGTTGAAGAGGATCTCCTTGCTGCATGTTTTAAGCCGAAAATTGATCTGCGCATGCTCGAAATGCTTCGGCATCTCAAAAAACAGCGCTGCAGAGTAGTCTGCGGAACCAATACCTATGCCAGTCATTATGAAATTCTTCGTTACTGGGATTTCATGAATCTTTTTGATCGTGTCTACGCATCCCATCTGATGTCTCTTGCTAAGCCCGATGAACGCTTCTACCGCTTCATTATTGAGCATGAGCAGGCGCATAACAAACGGATCTTCTTCACAGACGACCTGCAGGAAAATATTGAGGGAGCTGCTGCCTGCGGTATAGATGCCTGCTTGTTTACTAGCCCTGATTCTCTGCAGTCGATTATCTCATGGTGAATTGCGGAATTCCGAGGGGGTAACTCCGGTGTATCGTTTAAAGACCTTGCAGAAGTAGCTGCCGTTTGAGAAACCGCAGAGGTGAAATATTTCACTGACATTACGCCTCGGATCCTTGAGCAGCCGCATAGCCTCACGAATTCTTCGATCCTGAAGATAGGAGAGAACTGTAAATCCGGAATGTTCCTTAAAGAGATGGGATAGGTGACTCTCAGAAACCCCGAGATGAGATGCTATCTGATACATACTGATATCTTCTGCATAATGCTCATCAATATAATCCATGGCAGCACGGACATAGATATCCCGAGAGCCGATTGCTGAACCTGCTGAACCTGGTGCAGAAGAGCTGCTTAGAGCAGAGCGCTGATCACGCGGACCAAGTGCGGCTTCCTCTCTCTGCAATGCAAGTCGTTCTGTGAGTCGTGTAAGCGTTGCGTACAAGGTCTGTTCTTCAACTGGTTTAAGCAGGAAATCATATACCCCCAGTCTGATAGCCTGCTGGGCAAGTTCAAACTCCCCATAGCCGGTAAATATGATCGCAGATCTTGGAGGAGCCTTTTTCAGCATAGTCAGCCCATCCTGACCAGGAAGCCTGATATCCGTGAGAACAATATCAGGATCAAGTCGTTTTATAAGTTTCTCTCCCGCGACTCCGTCAGCCGCTTCTGCAATGACGCGACAGTCTACTGACTCCCAATCAACGGTTATGAGCAGTTCTTTTCGTATTAACTCTTCATCTTCAACTAGAAGCAGCGTATACATAATCTCCTCTTCTGTTTTGGCGATACCGACGACGGCAGTTTTTACTGTTTTGCTAAAGTAATCCGTACAACTGTTCCGACATTCTGTTTTCCAGTTATACGGATTTCAGCTTTCTCATGGTAGTACAAATCAAGTCGATGGCGTACATTTTCGATACCCACATGCTCATTTCTCACCTGTTCTTCCCCTGCACGCTCATTCCCAACTTGCTCAGCATGGGGCTGTACGGATGGAGCATCTTCGGGCATATCTTTTGTATACCCGATTCCGTTATCTCGTATACAGATTACCA
>JAIPFS010000125.1 GCA_021736545.1 Spirochaetia bacterium
CCAATGAGGTGTCCGTTCCCCCATGAGATATGGAAGGAAAATCACACCATCTGATCCTGGGGGAATGCTGTCCAAACCCTCTTCAATTTCACGATAGTTCAGAGCAGCTGCCTTGCCTTCTCCATCTTCTTGAGTAATTCCATGTATCCAGTCAACTGCGATTCCTGCACTTTGAACGGTTCCGCAGAAATTACACTTTTCCCCATCT
Source organism: Spirochaetia bacterium (assembly GCA_021736545.1). The sequence continues at coordinate 209 of JAIPFS010000125.1, forward strand.
AAATCATAGAAATTCTGCATGCGCATGTGTTCATCAAGTACCGGTTCATCCGTTAATGTTGATACCCAAGCGCTGGAGCCTATGGAGGCATAGGCTTTTGTATTATCCTTTACACCGGCACCGCGACTTGAACAGGCAGCATCGCCCCCGCCGTAGGAGACCGGTATACCTGAAGGTATATCGAGAATGCGTGCAGCTTCATCCGTCAAGACACCGGCAATTTCAGCAGCCTTTCTCAAGGCTGGAAATTTTTCTGCAGAAAGTCCTAGCTCCTTTAGAAAATCAAAATCCCAAGTTCTTTTCCTGATCTCCATAGCACCGGTAAGAGATCCATCTGAATAGTCCGTCTCTCCCAATATTCCAGTTAAGCGATACCGGAGGTAATCCTTTGAATTAATGAAGTATGCTGTTTTTTTATAGACATCCGGCAGATGATTTTTTATCCAGAGAATTTTCGGCAGGGAAAGATGCTCATCCACCCTGTTGCCGGTCCGTTTATATACTGTTTCATGGGGTACCGCATGCAGGATTTCACTGCACTCTTCTGAACTCCGGGAATCTGAATGAATAATTTCCGGATACGGAAGCCCTCCGTCAGCTTCAACAGGTAAAGCACCGTTCATATGCCCGGTTAATCCAATGCACTGTATCTCCTTTGGATTCACCTTGCCGCTTTTCATTAACTGCCTGGTTCCGCGTACTGCGGCATTCCAGAATATTTCAGGATCCTGCTCGGCACTTCCCGGAGCAGGATAACTAGTGGCGTATGATACAGAAACAGAACCTGCATCTTCTCCATTCAGGGTAATAAGTGCTGTCTTTAAACTTGTTGTTCCTATATCATAAACCAGTATGCAGTTCATATATCAGCCTTTTACAGCTCCGAGGGTAAGTCCCTTCACCAGAGCTTTCTGAGTCATCCAGCCGAATATAACAGCGGGGAGAATAGCTATGGTGGACGAGGCGGACAGCTGGGCGACAAACATGCCTTGCTGTTCTCGAAATCGCGCCATATAGACCGGAAGAGTAGCCGTCGGATTACCTGTCAAATTAAATCCAAGAAAGAATTCATTCCATATAAACACAGCCACCAAGAGAGCTGCAGATAGAATTCCAGTCTTAACCAGCGGCATCCCTATTTTGGTAAATTGCTGAAATCTGGTACAGCCGTCAATTTCTGATGCCTCAAAAATTTCCAAGGGAAGATCCTGGAAAAACGAGTGAACCATCCAGACAACTATGGGTGTATGAAAACCTATATATGCTGCCATAAGACCCAAAGGCGTGTTTATCAGATTAAACTGCTGAAACCAGGTAAAAAGGGGAATAATAACTGCTACCGGAGGAAGCAGAATGGTAGTGATAAACCAGAAATATATTTTACCATTAGTAGTGCTTCTCCGCAGTCTGCCGAAGACCAGCCCGAAAGCAGCAGGAACACCGAGAACTAGGCTGATGGACGTGCCGAATACAACCTGGATAAACGAATTGCGAAGATACCTGAACATGGTAGGATCACCTAAAACCTTTTTATAGGTTTCCAGTGTCGGTTTAAAAATGAGACTCGGCATAACAGCTTGGTGCTCAGTCTTGAATCCGGATATAAACATATACAGGATTGGGGAAAAATAGGCTATTGCTATTGCATAAATTATAATTGTCAAGATTGACATTTTTATGTAACGCTTTATTTTTATTGAGCGCTGTATCTGCTCTAATGTTCTTCCATCTGACATACTATTAACCTCCATGGGTGTCAGCACTTTTTACAACTGCGGCGTGCTTAACTATACCGTGCACTCTGCTTTTTGATAGATTTATACAGTAGATTCAGGAGAACAAGGGTCAGTACTACTGTCATAACAGCCAATGCTCCAGCTCTTCCGACATTATTCGCACTGAATACCTGCATATACACTGCATATGGTAAATTGTACGACCTTGTGCCCGGTCCGCCTGCGGTGGTCACGAGTATCAGCCCGAATTCTTTGATTACAAAAACCAAACCAAGCATTATTGCAACTTCTAAATGATTCATAATCAGGGGCAGTTTAATTTTGAATGTGCCTTGAAACCAATTCACACCGTCTATCTTCATGCTGTCCATTAAATCATTCGGAATACCCTGCAGTCCAGCAAGCAGAATAAGAATAAAGAAAGGAAGCCAGCGCCATGTAAAAAGCAGAATAATAACGGAAAGAGGATAGTAGCTTAACAGATCCACCGCATTATAGCCTAGTTTTTCTGCAATAACGCCATACCAGCCGAAAGTAGTATTTAAAACTGTTGTCTTCCAGATAACTCCGCTTGCCGTGGACATAACAAAGAACGGTCCCAAAATAAGTGTACGGGCAATGTTTATACCCGGAATTCGGTGATCAAACAGTAAAGCAAGGAGGAATCCAAAGAAAGAACAGAGAATCAGTGTTACACCGGTAAGTACAATTGTCTGCCACAAAATACTGTAAAATTCCGGAAGGTCTTTCAATGAAGAAAATTTCAAAAAGTACACATAATTCTGAAATCCGGCAAAAGCCCTCGGCAAATCCGGTCTGGCGAGATTCCATTTCAGTGTTGAAAAAATTATTGTCAGAAGGAACGGAATCTGCGTCATAACTATGACTACGATCATAGCTGGAAGAATAAACACCATATCATTCTTCTTTTTCATAATAACCCCAATCAGTTTGCTTCAGAAGTGAGCGAATCGCAATACGGCTGCTCATGACTGCGATTCGTTCACCTCCGGCAATGTATTTTTATTTATATGCTGAGCTCAAATTCAAGACAGGCAAAAGCTCAAGCATAGTATTAAAAAGAGGGTCCTGCCCGCCCGAAGGAGGACAGGACTTCTTCTTGCTCATTACAAATGTATCATACGTAATGCAGAACTGAGGCCAAATAACTATTTGTACTGACCGTCTTCTGCAACCTGTTCAAATACATCCTGAGTTTTGCTGATAGCTTCATCAAGGCTGATCTTGTCAACTACATAGTCCGCAAGATATTCAGTCATCTTTGTTCCAGCATTTGCAAATTCAGGAATTGCAATGTACTGCAGACCTACATAAGGTACAGGCTTCAGGGTTGGATTGGTAAAATCCATTCCTTCCAGTGTTTTAAGCGTCATCTCTGCATACGGTGCAGCTGCATATACGGGAAGTTCATACGTGGAAGATCTTGAAGCTGGAGGTGTGCTGGCGCCGGTGGGGTCAAGTTCAACAGTTTTCTTTATGAAATCTTTTGATGTAGCCCAGAGCATGAAATCAAAAACTGCTTCTTTCTTAGCTTCGCTGCTCTTAGGATTGATCGCCATGGACCAGTTCCACAACCATGCAGTGTTCTTGTCGAGTTTCTGACGAGGTGCAAAAGCATAGCCCATCTTCCCCTGTACCTTGGATTCGTCTGATTCCAGAGGAGGAGCAATTGAGGTAGCATCGTAGTAAATACCGCATTTGCCGGACTGCATAAGAGCTATACATTCATTGTATGTGTAGGAAAGGATATCTTCCTGACCAGCATCGCGAAGGATGTTCTTATACATCTTCCAAGCTTCACGCTGTTCCGGAGTATCTACAGTTGCATTCCAATCCATGTCAAAAAATCTTCCGCCGAAAGCATTTACCATAGTTACAAAGGGAGCGCCGCTCATACCCCAGCCTGGAGCACCACGCATAGTCATACCTACAATACCGTTTGCCGGATCATGGATCTGTTTTGCCAACTCATAAACTTCTTCCCAGGTAGGTTCCTTGGGCATTTCAAGACCGTTCTTTTCAAACAGTTCTTTATTGTACATGGTAAAGGAGCTTTCACCATAGAACGGAAGACCATAAGCTTCGCCGTCCAGGGAGAGAGAATCTACCATTCCCTGAATCAAGTCGTCTCTGTCATACCATGCTTTTTCGTCAGCTGACATTCCATCAAAGTAGGGTTCAAGGTTTTCAAGCCAGCCGTTCTTTGCCCATGTCTGTGCTTCATAAGGGCCGATGTAGAACATATCATAGGTCGTACCGCCGGTAGAAGCTTCAGTGGTGAGCCTTTGGCGAAGGTCATTTTCCGGAAGTACAGAAATGTTTACATTAACTCCTTCCGCTTCATACTCATCACCGGCTATTCTTGCCAGTGCCTGAGAGAGAGGGTTGTTAGCCAATGCTAAGTTGATTGTAACTTCTCCGCCATCCTGCTGTCCTTGAGCAAAGATCATGGTTCCAGTCATGATGAAAGCCAAGGCCAGGACCAAAGAAATCAATACGCTTGATTTTTTTCTCATAAAAAAATCCTCCTTTTATATTTATACGATTTATACAAATCGTATCTTATTGCACTATTTATATTTATATACATATCCATTAAGGTTAATCGTTTAACTTTCATACCTGAAAATATGAACCCATTAAACTGATTCTCGCAAAATCATTTCTGTTTCAACCCGGATATTCTGATATGGCAAACTCTCGGGGCTGAGCCCCTGAAGCCTTTTCAGCAGTATTTCGGCTGCTTCCTGCCCAATACGCTCAGGATTCTGGGCTATCGCCGTCAATGCCGGAGTCGATGTTGTCAGCCAGAATGAATCATCGTAAGTAGCAAAAGCCATTCTGCCTGGAACATCAATATTTTTTTCGCGCAGATACATAAAAGCACCTGCACAGGAGAGGTTATTACCGGTAAAGATCGCCGTAATATCCGTCTCCTCAAAAAGCTCTTCCATTAAATAGTAATTATTTCCATGCCTCAGTCTTGCAACATCCAGCGGATGCCCCTCTCCAAAGCGGAGGTAGTTGTTATCCACTTTAATTCCTGCCTCTGTAAG